>QWOR01000360.1 GCA_003669575.1 Planctomycetota bacterium
CGGTCCTTGATATTCTCGTCCCCCACGGAACGGATGCCGTGAAGCTTCGCAATCGCACGTTCATTCGATTTCTCGCCCGAACCATGGTGTTTGTGTTCCGGTGTCTGTTTCTGACGCTCCGGAAGCGGATCGTTCCCGCCGCGCCTGGATTCAGTCCGCACTGCGAACCCGACGACGAGCACCGCTCGATCTTCTGTGTCTGGCATGATGCGATTCTCGGGGCGATCTTCTGCAACCGGACAGTCAACGTCGCCGCGCTCGTCAGTCAGAACTACGACGGGACCATCATTGCCGACACCCTCGACGCCGTCGGGATTCAACCGATCCGTGGCTCCAGCAGCCGTGGCGGCGCTGCAGCTGTCCGCCAGATGTTCTCTCTGGCCGAACAGAAGCACCTGGTCATCGCGACTGACGGTCCTCGAGGACCACGTCATCAGGTCAAAGATGGGATCGTCTATCTGGCTTCGCAATCAGGATTGCCAATCGTCCCCGTCGCCGTGTCATGCAGCTGGGCCTGGCGACCGAAAGGGCGCTGGACCGACATGCTGATCCCGCTGCCTTTCAGTCAGTTCTATGTTCTCGGTGGCGAGCCCATCCGCATTCCCCTGAACCTGTTACCTCAGGAGCTGGGACCCTATCGCGAATTGGTTCAGAAGAGGATGGACGAGCTGCAACAGATCACCGACCGCATCGCTGCGGGAGAGAAGCTGGAATGGCCCGTGGCTCACGAGGCTCAAACAGCTGCCAGCTCATCGGGTGAGGCGCGTACCTCCCGCGCGGCATGAGTGGATGTCGGGTGGGTTCGACGATCTGATCGCGGGGCGATCAGCGACATAAAACGACAACACCTCGCGATCGCGGATGAGGCGAGTGCGAGGTGTGTCTGTGATTTGCAGGTTTTATGCGCGGCCGATCAGGCAGCCTTGGCGGGCTGGACTCGCTTCATCATCAGTTCACGGACCAGACGGTGCCACTGCAGGCGGCTGATCGCTTCTTTACCGATCTCGGCCCGTAGCACGGGCATTTGAATCTGGGCACTCCCTTTCAGCCACTGCAGGGTCAGCCAGTAGCCGATGCCGTCCTTGTAGTCGGCCTGCGAAACCTGGACCGGATAGGCGGACAGGAGTTCGTGCCATGCCTGAAGCGATTCGCCGGGCTGACCGACAACCAGCAGGGATCCTTGGGGCTTGAGGCACGACAGCAGATTCGCAGCTCCGAGCAGGGCTTCGGGGGTCCCCAACCCTGCGGTGAACGTCTTCGCGCTTCGCAGCACGACGCAATCGACCGAGTGAGCGGACACGGGCATCCCGCCCGCCACGTCGCCGATCAGTACCTGACCCGGCTGAGTCGGGATGGAGGGAGCCGAGTCGGTCAGGGCGGTCGGCTGTACACCGATGGAGGTCCAGTCGGGCATTGCGGTCGCACGGACCGGCCCAACTTCAAGTACTGCTCCACCCGAACGCAGACGGGCTGTGCGAGCGAGTGACTTCAGGACACGGACGGGGAGAGTGCTGACCCCGGCGGCTATGACTGGCGACTCGGACATGTACAATTCCACCACAATAGGATGGGCCGTCAGGTGTTACGCAGCTTCGCTACCACAAACAGGTTGAGAGCGGCTACATCCTGATACGGTCAGTATCGCGTCTTCGGCGAGGAAACCTGAGAAAGGCTGGGCGAGAGCGTACAGATTAACAGGCGGTAATGACGGCGTTCTCTCGCCCGGGAGATTGCCGCGAGACGCCTGTCCAGAGAATGGTGAAAACCTATACTACGCCCATGAGCAACGGATTCCTTGGTTACGATTCATCGTTGATGCTGGACGTGGTGGTCAGTGCCCTCGTCCTCGTCGTTCCCGTGATCATTTACAGCCTGTATCTCGTGAAGATCCGGAAGAACTTCGCGCTGCATGCCGCGATTCAGACCACTCTTTCCGTCGTGCTGCTGATCGTGGTGGTCGCCTTTGAAGTCGACATGCGCATGCATGGCGGATGGCAGAATATCGTCAACAAGAATCCCGATGCTCCGCGACTGGTCGGCGAGGCACTGGCCCAGGTTCGCACGATGCTGCTGGTGCATCTGGTCTTCGCCGTGTCGACGCCGTTGATCTGGACGACGACGCTCGTGCTGGCCTGGCGAAGGTTCGCGAACCCGCCCCAGCCGGGCAGCCACAGTCGGCTCCACAAGACACTCGGCTGGATCTCGACGATCGATCTGGTGCTGACTTCGGTGACCGGGCTGGCGTTCTACTACGTCGCGTTTATGCGGTGAGTCTGCGAGCGAACCCGAACATCAGGGGACTGTGGAGTTAAATCGCACTAACCGCGGGGATGACACCGCGAGTGGATCGCCTTCAGGCGACTATGCTCGACATGGGTATAAATCTGCGTCGTGCGGATACTGGCGTGGCCCAGCATTTCCTGGAGAGCACGAATCTCGGCTCCGCCCGCCAGCATGTGCGTGGCGAAGCTATGACGCAATGTGTGTGGGCTGATTTTCTGGCTGCAGCCGACCCGAGCTGCATAACGCTTTACGAGGTGCCAGACATTGATGCGCGTCAGTGTGTTGCCTGATCGTGTGAGGAACAGCGCCTCTTGTTCACGCTCATGGAGCAACTGGGGGCGCTCCTGTTGTAGATAGGCCTCGACAGCTGCAACCGCCACCGGGTTGAGGGAGACGATTCTCTCCTTGTTCCCCTTGCCCAGACAGCGGCAATACCGCTCGGTCAGCCGGACATCCGAGAGCTTGAGGTTCGACACCTCGGAGGCTCGGCAGCCGGTCGCATAAAGCATCGTGAGCAGGGCCCGATCCCGCAGCGGGTAGCGGTCCTCGCGACAGGGAGCCGCCAGCAACCTCTCGACCATCTCCGGACTCAGCACCGTGGGCAGGTACTGCCACAGCTTCGGTGATGAGATCAGGTCAATCATGCTTTCGGTGACGACCTGTTCCAGGATCAGGTACCGAAAGAACATCTTGAGCGCGACCAGCTTGCGCGCCACGCTGCTGGCGGCCAGTCCGGCCTCATGCAGGTGCTGCAGGTATCCGCTCATCAGCTGGAGATCGACCTGCAGAACCGACATCACTTTTTGAGATTCAAGCCATGTCAGAAACTGCTGCAGGTCGTTGCGATAGGCAGCGATCGTGTTGACCGACATGCCACATTCCGCCGCCAGATATTGCTGAAAAGGCTGAAAGTGCGCACGAGGGTGGGTAGGCGAAGTTTGCGGATTCGCCTCAACGGGACGTTTGCGGGGGGGCATCGACCTGTTCTCCACCGAGGAACGGCTGGCACACCTGTGTCATCGTCCGAGCCGTATCGGCAAAAACACCCGATTCACTCCCACGACCAGGCTTTGCACAGCGGAAAGTTCTCCGTAACGTGTGTGAGCCAAATCGTCACACTGGGAGAATGCGCTGTCATGGCAATCCATCAACTTGTCGCTGGTGTTCATAACTTCCAGGGAAACGTCTTCCGTAATCAGCAGGAACTGTTCCAGCGACTGGCAAAGGGACAGAGCCCCGAAACTCTGTTTATCACCTGCTCCGATTCGCGTATCGATCCGAATCTGATTACGCAGACCGAGCCGGGTGACCTGTTCGTGTTGAGGAATGCCGGGAACATCGTCCCTGCCTACTCCGGAACAGCGGGAGGTGAGATCGCCAGCATTGAGTTCGCCATCGCCGGCCTTGGAGTGAAGCAGATCGTGGTCTGTGGCCACTCCCACTGTGGTGCGATCAAGGGGCTGCTTAATCCTGATCAGCTGGAGGACATGCCCGCTGTGCGCGACTGGCTGAAGCATGCGGAAGCAACCCGTCGCATCGTGAAGTCAAAGTACAAAGACAAGAAGAAAGAAGACCTGTACGAGATCGCCGCCGAGGAAAACGTCCTCACGCAACTGGAGAATCTGCAGACACATCCCGCTGTGGCCGTCGCGCTGTCACAGGGGCAGTTGAGCCTGCACGCCTGGATGTACGAAATTGAATCGGGCGAAGTCTATGGCTACGACACCACAGTCGGGCAGTTCATCCCTCTGGGCCAGTTCCGTGCGCATTCCAAACCTGTGCCGTCGCGAGTCCTCGATGTGCGATCAGGCGATGCACTGTTCGGCGGCTCGGGAACGATTACGTAAGTTTGAATCGGCCTTCGGATGTGTAATGGGCTGATGTGTGCCTGTGCCTTTCCCTTACCGAAGATTTTGAATCATCTGAGGAGTGATGTTCACTTCCCCTTGAATGATTTGGCTGGCGATGAGTTCCGTTAGCGGGGCGATGACATTGAAATGGTTATGACCCGGAACCGGATAAAAGCGAATCAGAGGATTCTTGTTGAACTGAGACATAATCAACGAAGCTCCACTCCAGCTTTTACTTTCGGCTCCTTCCATGACGTACATCGGCGACTTGACGCAATTTAACCAAGCCATCGGAGTTCGGAGATCCATCTCTCTTTCATCATCTGGATCACAATAGATGTACCTTCCTCCATACTGTCGGGCTGAGGCCACTGGCCCCAGGGAGAAGATAGCACGAAAGCGATCACTGCTGGCGGCCACCAGTATGACCAGCGTTCCTCCCGTGCTGTGTCCTCCCAGATAGATTCTCTCCGGATCGACATAGGGCAATGCCGCCAGATAATCGGTCGCAGCCAAAACGTCGTCAACCTCACCGAAAAAACCCTCTCTCTTACCGGGATTCTCATTTCCACCCCGAAGAGAAGGAAACATCATGATGATCCCAGCCTTGCGAAAAGCAATGGCGGACTGGTCGTCGTCTCGATCTCTGGCAGTCCAGACATCACCAATTGAATTGCAGTCCCCGCCGTGTATCCACACAATCGCGGGATGTTTCTGAGAGTCTCCGGGGTCAGGTACGACATACGCGGGGAGATCTCCGACAGGTGACTTATATTGAATTAATTTGAATTCAGGCCCAGTGGGAACATCAGGGGGGCCGAAAGGATCATCGGATCTCACAATTTTCGTCACAAATCCCGCTTTCGCATCAACGAGGCACTTTTGAGTTGCCTGTGATTCTTTCTCGGGAGCGCGCTGTGTGGGTTGAGCCGGTTGAGAATGGACAGGAGCAGTGACCGTATGCGTCGGAGTCGAGAGCGAGGACTTTTCCTCACAACCCAGCAGGCACACTATGAACATGAGAATTAAAGATCTCATTACACCACTCAATTCAAGAAATGTTCGACGAACTGCGGGAAAGGTCACGTGCTAGTCTATACACGGATCGCCTTTGAGCAAGGTAATAGGTTGACTCGACTACAATTCAATTCACAGCGAACGTGAGATCGTCTCAGTCGTAGTATGCAAACTCATTCAGATTCAACACGGCCCGGCAAAGATCAACCACAGCTTTCAACTCCGCCGCCTCGGGCTCTCCGGCAGTACGATGCTGTTCGGCCTGTGATTTCAGGAACTCCAGACTCAGGCGTTCTTCTTCTGCGTCGGGGGCCCGGCTGAGTGTGTCTCGAAACGTTCGATGCACGATCGCCAAGCCCAACTGATCGAGGCCATTCGCATTCGCTCCTGCCTGGGCTTTTTCCTCATTCAGCAGCCGCTCAGCCAGCGCCCGGGCGTACCGAATCCCGTCTTCGCTATTGAGCAACATGAGGGCCTGCGGAGCAACAACCGTCCTGTCACGACGGGCACATGAGACTGTCGTGTCGGGCAGATCGAACGCCTGGAGGAACGGGATCGGCAGGCAGCGTTTGCGCACAAGATACAGGCTGCGCACATTGGTGGCCTCCGGCGGATCGGTGAACCATCCCTGCATGCGGCCGCCATCTTCGCCCTTAATGGCTTCCTGGATGCCCGGCTGAGCATAGAGCAGTTCATCCGGCACCTTGGGCCACCTGGCTTTGCCGCCACCCTCTTTCTGCAACAGCCCCGACACTGCCAGCAGGCTGTCGCGGAGCGACTCTGCATCGAGTCGCTGCACGTTTTGCCGCCACAACAGATGATTGTCAGGATCGACAGCCCGCGCCTCTTCCCGATCGCGTGATTGCTGGCGGTAGGTCGCCGAGGTCACGATGAAGCGGTGCAGCTGCTTCACCGACCAGCCCTGTCGGGTGAACTCCAATGCCAGCCAGTCGAGCAGCTCCGGATGCGTCGGTTTGGCCCCGCTGTATCCAAAATCGTTCGGAGTCGCGACCAGCCCGGTGCCGAAGTGCTGCTGCCAGATGCGGTTGACAAGGACGCGCGCGGTCCATGGGTTGTCGGGCGAGGCGATCCAGTTCGCCAGAGTCAACCGCCGCCCGGTTGTCTCGGGACGCGGGGATTCGATTCTGGCTGGTCCGGGGAGGATCACCGACACGAAGCCGGGAGCAACCTCTTCCTTGGGAGTGTGAAAATCGCCCTGGTAGAAAACATGTGTCGCGGGAGGTTCGGTCTGGTCAGTGGCCCCCATCGTGACGGCAGGGTGACGACGCCGGGAATCGATCTCGGCGATCTTCTTCTGCAGCTCCTCCAAGCGTGACTTGTCGGATTCCTTCTCTTTGTCGAGTTTTGATTGCTCTTCTTTGAGTGGTGCTGCTTCCAGTTCGAGAGCTGCATTGTGAGCTTCGATGACAGCACGTTCAGCCGGGAGTTCAATCACCAGGTCGTCGCGTCGCTTCACTCCGGCGAAGAACGCTCGCAGCCGATAATGGTCGGCCTGCGACAGCGGGTCATACTTGTGGTCATGACACTGGCAGCAGGTCATCGTCAGTCCGAGAAAAGCCGAGGCTGTCGTGTTTGTCAGATCAGCCTGTTCATCTGCACGCAGGCGGGCTTCCTCTTGAAAGATCGCAGCGGTGCTGTCCCACTGACCCAGTTGGAGATAACCGGTCGCCATCAGTGTGTCAGCTTCTTCGGCCGTCGATGGGGGTCCGGCAACGAGTTCATCGCCCGCCAGCTGTTCGACGATAAAGCGATCAAATGGTTTGTCGGCGTTGAAGGCCCGGACCACATAGTCGCGGTATCTCCACGCCAGAGGGCGAAACTCGTCCCGCTCATATCCGTGCGTGTCAGCATACCGGACCACATCGAGCCAAAGCCGGGCCTGTCGCTCGCCATAGTGAGGCGAACTCAGCAGCTGGCTGACCAGATTGTCGTAGGCCTGTGGATCGGAGTCAGCTACAAACGCGTCGACTTCCTCGGGAGTCGGCGGTAAGCCAATCAAATCAAACGTCACCCGGCGAATCAGCGTGCGGCGATCAGCTTCGGGGGATGGCGTTGTTCCGGCATCGACGAGCTTCTGTGTGATAAATCCATCGATTGGATTGCTGCAGGCCACGCCGTTCGGAGCAGGCACCGCCGCTGCCACGGGCGGTTTCAGCGACCAGAGGTCGAGTCGTTCACCATTCCAGATCTTACGAATCGGATTGTTCACATCGGTGAAGGCATCGCCCACGGGGGCATCACTCGCTGTCGCCGGCGCTGGCTCGGGCCAGACAGCTCCCTGCTTCACCCACTCAACAAACGCCGCAATCTGTGGTTCGCTGAGCCGGTCCTTCGGGGGCATCTGCAGGTCGGGGTTATCGAACTTCACTGCCTGGACCAGCAGGCTCTCATCGGGCTTCCCTGCGACGAGCGACGGACCGTTCTCTCCACCTTTGACTGCAGCTTCCCGGCTGTCGAGCCGCAAACCGCCCTCCTGCTTATCGGGGCCGTGACACGCAATGCACTTCGTGTTGAGTAGTGGCAGGACCTTCTCACGAAATAGTGTTTCACCCGCTGCCTGTGCGGAGTCATCCGCCCCAGTTGCTGCCCCGAGCAATAACGTGAACAGGACGAATGCGAACCAACGCATGCAGAATGCCTCGGGAAATTCTCATTGAATACAACCGTACCCACCCATCAGTGGCTGTTGATTCTATCCTACTCCACTAGGCTGGAACTGTCGCGGCCAAACCGAGGATTGCTCCCCCACATCAGTCACTTTCCTTGTGAAGAGCGAGCCCTGGCCGGAAGATGCTCAATCGCACCAACATTCGCAGGCGGAAATTCGTAGAGATAGCGGCGTCATCTGCGGCGCTGTACTCTGAATGTGTACCTGACTTTGTGTTCCGAACCAGGTTGCTATTGATGCTGCATCTGCCCGATCAACGCGTGCTGGCCATCTGGGGATGTTTCCTCATGCTCACCACCACTGCGTGTATGGGGCAGGATCGAAAGAAACCAGCTGAGTCTTCTGCAACGGTGCAGTGGAATCTCGTGTTCATTGGGCCCGATCAGGCTGTACCGATCTCGGTCACCGTCAGAGCGGACGAAGGACCACTCGCCAGGCGGAAAAAGCTGGCTGCGATGTTGCTGCTGCGGTTTGATTCCGACAAAGACGGAAAACTCTCCGCCGCTGAGGCGGCACGACTCCCCATGCGGGCGAAAGCGTCCGGGACTGGGCTGGGTGACAAATGGAAAGCACTCGACCGGTTGCCCGTGGATGATTCCCTCTCTGTGGAGGAACTGACCGAGTTCGTCAACGAACAACTCGGTCCGGTGTTCCAGATGTCGATACGACCTCCGCGCCTCGCTCAGAGTGTCGAATTCGTCCCCCGGCTCGACGCGGACCATGATCAGTTGATCTCGTCTCAGGAACTGCTCGGCGGAATGGCACGGCTGAGACAGGCTGACCTGGACGACGACGAAGCCGTGTCGATCGCCGAGTTGCAACCCAATCCGCGCCGAGCGATTCCGAATAGCCAGCAGACACCCCGGTCGTATCCCACGCCAGTCTTTCCGGTGAACACACCCGATGAGGTGTCGATCGCTGTACAACGGATCCTCGAGGCCTTGGGTAGCGATGGCCAGGGAACATCAGTCGCCGTGGCCCGCATTCAATCGGCCTCCGGCCAGCCCGAGATATTCGACGCCAATCATGACGGTCGTCTCAACAGCGAAGAACTTACTCTCTGGGCACAGGCCAAACAGCCTGTCGTTCAGATCACAGCTGCGCTGGCACAGCGCCGCCCCTCCACGGTGCAGATCGAGGAAGGAACCACGAAGACACCCGCTGGCGCCAAAGCGTCGATCCATCTTGGGGGAGCTGCGGTGGAGGTGAATGCCACGAACAACCGTGCGGAGCAGACCGACTCCACCAAGCTCTACCGCGTGCGATTCCTGACTGCGGACCAGAACAAAAATGGCTACCTCGAAGAGACGGAGTTCCCCACTCTCCAGCTTTCCGTTCCATATAAGGATGTTGACGCCAATGGCGACGGGATGCTGATGCGGGAGGAATTGACCACCTTTGTGGAGTTCGATGCAATCGCCCTGCAGGCCCACATCGAGCTAATGGTCGGGGAAGAGGGGAAAACACTGTTTGAACTGCTCGACTCCAATACCGACCGCCGCCTTACGATGCGAGAGATTCGCGAAGGGTTCTCGCGGTTGGCGGGTGTCGACCGCAATCACGATGAACGCGTCGCCCAGTCCGAACTGGAAAGCCGCTACAGGTTCACGTTCTCGTTCGGACGCAACATGGAGTTTTCCCCCACTGGCAACGCACAGGCGATGCTGACTACACCTCGACTACGCAGCCAGAATACCGGGCCGATCTGGTACCGCCGCATGGACCGCAATCTGGATGGCGACATTTCGTGGCGTGAGTTTCTCGGCAGCCGGGAACAGTTCATCAAGCTCGACCAGAATGCCGATGAGCTGATCGATTTGAATGAGGCCAATGCCGCGTCAGAACCGTCCGCTGGAAAGAATTGAGATGCAATCAACCGGGTTAGAACACGGACTCAGCACACTGCGAAATCTGGAGATCGTCGTTGACCTCACCAGCCGGTATGTGGTGCTGGGAACGCTGATCAGCGAAGACGGACCGTATCTGGTTCTGGAGGACGCTGACGTGCATGATCTGCGCGACAGTACGACAACACGGGAGCAGTATGTCGTCGAGGCCCGCCGGCATGGCATCCAGGCCAATAGAAAATGCACACGACTTCGCAAAGAGGAAGTCGTGTGCATTGCAAAACTCGAAGATGTGATCGCCTGAGGAGGGACCGATCACAAATCGATTTGGTGATTTACTTCTTCTCAGCCTTCGGCACTGCGAATCCTGCCTTTTCAAACGCGGCGTCTGAGAAGACCAGCTCGACCTGGGCATCGCCTTCGGCCTTAGCGACCTTACCCTGGCAGTTCTCACAGCAGAACTGAACGTCGACACCACCAACCTTGACGGTCTTCTCTGGGTTCAGCTTGCCACCGGAGATCGGGCACTTGGCCTGCTTGGCCTGTCCCGTCGCGACCAGCTGATGATTAGCCTTGGTGGCGTACTTCTTGACATCCTTCTCGAACGCCTTGGGGCAGTTCTCGCAGCAGAAATAAACCTTTCCGCCCTTGTAATCGACGGTCTTGTCTTCCTTGGCAGGTCCGCCCGACACGACGCACTTCTGGTCAAACTTCTTGGCATCAGCGGCGACAACAAGTCCCGCGACCAGCAACATACATGCAACAGCTGCAAAACGCTTCATCTCAGATCTCCAACTTCATGGCATGTCCACAATCAACCATCGCCCCGACCAGTCACTCTTTCGGAGCGACAGGAACGCACAGGACGAGATTTCAAGATAACTTTGTACCCGGTTTTTCAAGACTGCTCTATACGAAAGGGGGGGGAATCTCCCCCTGAACACACATTTGTCCGACAATCTGAAAGCGGGGGTTCTGTCCGAAACCGGCGATTCAGGATTGTGGGAGATGTACTTTCTATTGGATCGGGAAAGGAAAACAGTGGGAAACAGCCCGTTTAAATCGATATTAGTCAATAATGGGGAATGGCTTGCGGCGACCTTGCGTTTTCCGGCGACCAGACATCAATCTCGTCCGGTAAGACCGAGTGTGCAATGTCGAACTGGAACACCTCTTCGTCGTCGGTCTCGACGATTTGTGCTCCTCACCAGTTCGAAAAATTCGCCTACTTATTCTCAATCCGATACAGGTGTGTCGCCGTCCGGAGGAACAGGGCCTGTCCGGCAACTGCCGGCGAGGCCATGATCCCCGCATCCAGGGAGTTAGCCGCCAGTTCCTTGTATTCATCGCCTGCCTGAATGACGGTGCACAACCCATCCTGATTGCAGAAGTACAGGTGACCTTCCGACTCGATCGGGCTAGCGGAGTATTCTCCGGGCAGTCGTTTGAACCAGACCTCTTCGCCCGTTTCCGCATTCAGACAACGCATGATCCCCTTGTCACTGACAAAGTAGATTCGGTGATCGAGACCGATGAGTGAGGGCTTCTGCGGAATCTGGCGGTCGGATGTCCAGACCACATGGGTGGACGTCACGTCGCCCATGCCGTTCAGTCTCACAGCCAGCAGTCGTGACTGCGAATAGCTGGTGGCGACATACACCATATCGCCCAGGACTATCGGTCTCGGCACGGTGCTGAAACCCAGCTGACCGTAACCCGCCTTCCAGAGTTCCTGACCCGTACGGGCATCGTAGCCATACAGCCAGTTGGCCCCGGTCGAGAGCACCTGGGGACCGGTCTCGGTCTGAATGATGAGCGGAGTTCCGTAGGCCTTTCTCAGGGGAGGCGCCGAGTCCATCTCGCCCGAGCGAGTCGTTTCCCAGGCCACCTCGCCGTTCTTGGCATTCAATGCGACGATGAACTGTCGGTCCGTGCCATCAAAGTGAATGATCAGCTTGTCTTCCCAGATTGCAGGAGATGAACCCGGCCCGTTCTGGTGTTCGACTCGCAGCGAGTCGTTGCGCCACGCCACCTCACCCGTAGTACGGTCGATGCAGGCCGTCCCGTACGAACCAAAGTGGCAGAAAACCCGATCCCCCGCGATCACTGGAGTCGGCGACGCATAGCTGTTCAGACCGTGCTTAGGCTCGGGATGGCTGACCTGAAACAGATCGACGGTCCGTTCGATCGCCCCCGTAGTGCGGTTCAGCTGGATGGCCTTGAGATTCAACTCGCCAGCGATGCGCAGGCCATCGGGGTTTTTGATCTGGGCAATGCGGGCCTTTTCCTCCTCGGGGGAGAGCGGGCGGGTAATCGCAGTCGTGATCCAGACCTGCTCGCCCGAGATCACAGGCGAGGAATGGCCTTCCCCGGGGATCTCTGTCTTCCAGGTGATGTTTTCAGTTTCACTCCAGGTGAGCGGCAGTCCCTTAGCTGTGGCGTGACCCTGACCATCCGGACCTCGGAACTGGGGCCATTCGTCCTGAGACCACAGCA
Organism: Planctomycetota bacterium; assembly: GCA_003669575.1. Classification (GTDB taxonomy): domain Bacteria; phylum Planctomycetota; class Planctomycetia; order Planctomycetales; family Planctomycetaceae; genus TH-plancto1. The sequence goes on from QWOR01000360.1 coordinate 12,183, forward strand.
AACCCGTTCCTCCCCACCCGAGACAAAGGGTCACGAACAAGGCATTTCGGAGAATGGCTAGCATCGAAAATCTCTCTCAGCTGTCAGTTCAGCGGGATTCAACAGGTCCGGCCGGGACCGTCTCGGGCTCTATCAGATCAAAAAAGGGCGTTGATATCCAATGCAACAGCCCAGATCGAAGGGCTTCGATCTGGGCTGAAAGATGGCGATGGAACCACTTCGGTTAGTAGCTGCCAGAGATCGCTTCGCGTCCGTTTCGGGTACACAACGCACGGAAAATCGTGGTGTCGATATTCTTGGCAATCGAGCGGGCGGAGCCATCCAGCATGGTGAAGTTCACGACGTCGCCATGGAAGCTGCCAAAGCTGAAGAAGTGGACCAGATTCGATCCACCCGCATTGCTGGGAGCTGTCCAGTGCAGGTCGAAGTTCGCGTGCGGGACCTGAGTAGCGGGGGCGGCGGGTTGAACTGGCTGGTCGTCGCGGGCGCGAGCGCAGCAGGAGTAGTTGTCACCCCAGTATCCACCGAACAGTGTCTCGCCAAACAGAAATGTCTGGGTCGTACCGTCCGTCGCATCGCGGAAGTTCACACTGCTATTCTGGTAGAAGATTCCGTTATTCAGGGGAGCTGGCGGAAGTCCCGTCACCGGATCGACGATGGGCTGACGAGTCACGGGGTCGATGGTTGGCCACCAGCCGAGATTTCCGCGGTAACTGGTGTATCCCAGATTCTGCAGACGCGCCGGCGGATAGCTGGCACTGGGACAGACGTATGGTTCGACGGGTACCTGAAGCATCTGCCAGTTTTCTTTGTCGTTTTTGGGTTTACTGAAGTTGAGGATAATCGTTCCCTGATCCATCTGCGGCAGGAGCATCGTGTGCCAGCCGTAGTGCGGCCCCATCGACCAGTCGTTCAGCTGGAGAATCTGGTTGTTGGCGAGTGGCAGCGTGACCGTGGCAGGTAATGAGGGGTAGGGGTAATCCATGGTGACGACGGATGGGTTTTCCACCCAGCCTGAAGGGAACGTCAGGTGAGTGTCGTGATAGTTATGTGCCGCCAGTCCCAGCTGCTTCATGTTGTTAATGCAGCTGCTGCGACGGGCCGCTTCACGTGCCCGCTGGACGGCAGGCAGAAGCATGGCCACCAGCAGTGCGATAATGGCAATGACGACCAGCAACTCAACCAGAGTGAAACCGCGAGGGGCCTTCTGTGGCGGGTAACAACATACTCGACGGGCTTGCATAACGATTTCCTATTCGAGAGCAGATCCTCTAGAGACGCAGAGGTCATGGCGGCAAAGACGAGAGAGATCAGATGGACTGAGCGATCATACCGCCATCGCGATCTGATCTGCAAACAATTCGACACCCATCCACCCATCTCATCCACGGGTCGCGACTGATGTGAGTGACACTCCGGGTCGAAGGTTCCCGCTTCTTAATGCGAATTGTGCACAATTGAACCTTAAGCCAAGATGAAGACACGCAATTTCCCTGACAATACGCATGAATAACCTGCAATCTTCTCAGCCCGCCTGGTGGAATCTCGTTTCCCGGTCAACAATCCGAAGGAGTCTGTTGTTGACCTAGGCCCGCCCCGGAAAATCGACCGGATTGAGCTGTTTCACGTCGCAAGACCGATCATTTCCCTGGGGCGCGAGCCGGGATGCGGTCGCGGTGGGGACAGCTTTGGCGTTCTCGCCAACATGGACAAACTGCTCCAGATGATCGACCTCACCGAGAGCAAGCCCGTAATAGTCTTCAGCGCGCCCAAAGGCTGAATCGGTCTTTACTAGCCAGAAGAGTGAGCGAGGGAGAGTGTCTCTGGACAGTGATTTCGCAGTGTGCCGCCTGCTCCGGAACTTGCCAGCTGGTCGTGTCCGGCTTGATGTTCGTTGTCTTGGCCCCACTCGCCCTCCCTCCCGCAGCGGGTAAGTCGACAAAGACGAGTTCCCAGTCTGCGCCTAGTAGCTCCCCGTGATCGCTTCTCGTCCGTTTCGAGTACACAAGGACCGGTAAACCGTGGTGTCGATGTTTTTGGCCAAGGTCCTGACAGAACCATCCACCATCGTGACGTTCAAGCTATCACCGTGAAAACTGCCGAAGCTGAAGTAGTTGACTTTGCAGCGGGGATCGTAATTGCTGTCCACCTTCCAATTCAGGTCAAAATTCGCAAAGGGAGCGGGAGGTTTCGGTTGGTCATCGCGAGCACGAGCACAACAGGCATAGTGGTCACCCCAGTACCCTCCGAACAGCGTTTCTCCAAACAGCAATGTTTGTGTGGTCCCGTCCGTGACATCTCGAATATTGACCTGGCTGTTCTTGTGGAAGATCCCATTGTTCTTCGGATCGTTTGGCAACCCGGTCGCTGGATCGGTCGAAGGCCACCATCCCATATTACCACGGTAACTCGAATACCCAAGGTCTTGATATCGACGGCTGGGATAACTGGCACTCGGACACACGTACGGCTCCACAGGAACTTGGATCATTTTCCAGTTGTTAGGATCGTTCTTCGGCAGGCTGAAGTTGATTTGAATCGTTCCTTGATCCATTTGTGGCAGTAACAATGCATGCCACCCGAAATACGGCCCGAGCGTCCAGTCTCCTATATGCAGTATCTCCTGATTCGCCAGAGGCAACGTCACAACTTCAGGCAAGTCCTTGTGCTTATAGTCCAGGATGGTCAGTGATGGATCTTCGATCCACCCCGAGGAAAACGTCTGGTGCACATCGTGATAGTTATGGGCGGCCAACCCGAGCTGTTTCATGTTGTTGAGACAGCTGCTGCGACGAGCTGCCTCTCTGGCCCTTTGTACTGCGGGCAGGAGCATGGATACGAGAAGTGCAATGATCGCAATCACGACCAGTAACTCGACGAGAGTAAAACCTCGCCGGTTCCGTTGACACAGACGAGCAGGAATCATGCGGGTATGCATAGTGATTTCCTCTCCCTAAACAGATGCATCAGGCAAGCACAGTTTATCACGCTGAGCGAGGGCAGGACTGATTTGCCGTCGGACCTTTCTTCTGCCGCGTGCAGTTCGGAAAACAACACGCCTCATGCTGTGCGTACATCTCAAATGGTCTTCATTCCTACCTTAAGCGAAGATTAAGACGGCCATTTTCCCTGCAAATTCCGCACAACAATTCCTTTTCTGGTCGTCGTCTTGAGGAATACCTGTCCAAAATCAACAATGGGCATCTGCCACATAACCAGAGGATTTCCATGAAAATCGACCGGATTGAGCTGTTTCACGTCGCGATGCCTCTGATTTCTCCCTGGCGGACTGCCTACGGCGAGGATTCGGTCGTGGAATCGGTCCTCTGCCGGATTAGCAGTGGTTCGGTCGATGCCTGGGGCGAAAGCTGTCCACTGGCAGCCCCTTGCTACAGCCCCGAACATGCCGCCGGGGTCTTTGAGACGGCGGCCCGCTGGATGGCCCCGCAGGTCATCGGCCGCGACATTCGGTCGGGAGAAGAGCTGCAACAGCGTCTGGCAATCTTTAAGGGGAACCCCTTCGCTAAGGCAGCGATCGATTGTGCCTGGTGGAACCTGCACGCGCTGATCGAGAACCGTCCGCTTCACGTGCTGCTTGGAGCGCGTCGAGATGTGGTGCCCGTGGGTGACGATTTCGGGGTGCTGGATACCGTCGATGAACTGCTGTACAAGATCGCGGGGGCTGTGGAGCGAAACTTTCCCCGGATCAAACTGAAGTTTCGCCCGGGGTGGGACCTGCCGATGCTGCGGAAAGTCCGGAAGGAATTCCCCAACGCAGTCTTTCATATCGACTGTAACAGCGGCTACACGATTCGCGATCTCGATCTGTTCCAGCAGGTCGATGAACTCAATCTCGCGATGATCGAACAGCCTCTGAACTACGACGACCTGGTCGACCACGCCACTCTGCAGCGGTCAATTACAACGCCTGTGTGCCTTGATGAAAGCATTGCCAGCATCCGACACGCCGAGAAGGCTCTCGAACTGCACAGCTGTCGTTACGTAAATATCAAACCGGGTCGAGTCGGTGGCCTCACCAATGCCGTGAAGATCCATGATCTGTGTCGAGCGGCGTCGATTCCCTGCTGGGTCGGTGGCATGCTGGAGAGTGCCGTCGGGTCAGCCCAGTGCGTTTCTCTGGCGATGCTCGACAACTTCACCTACCCGGCCGATATTTTCCCGAGCGCCCGCTACTACGTCGAGGACCTGGCCGATGCCCCGATCGTGTTGAGTGACATGGGTGGGCTCCCCTCGGTCCATGCTCACACTCGCATGCCGATCCCGCATCCCGGCCGACTCAAACAGATGACCGTTCAGCATCGGGTCATTGAGTCCTGAATGCCCTGAGCCCGCCCCTTCTCAATCGTGTCAATACCATGACCTGTGTGGGGACCCCGGGACGGTCAGTTTTGTAAAACACGCCTTGTCTGGATTCTGCGAGTTCAGGTAATTTGCAAAGGATCCGCATTCGCAGGGGCCGGAGATGGTCCGTTGTGGGGAGTCGCGGATTGACGATGCAAGGAGGCATCCATGGCGCTGTCGCGCAGTTTTGAAGTCGTGGAAATCAGCGGGCTTCGGCTCGATCAACCGTTGACTCATTGCGGAGACCTCAGCTCCTCCGAAGCCTGTGTGGCCTCCACCGCTCGTTTTGTCGCAGTGCAGCGGGCATTTCAAAAGGCCATCGATCGCGGCGTCGATCTGATCATCCTGCACTCCGATATTCTCAGCCAGCAATCAGGAGGTGGTCGCTCCCCCTGGTTCCTCGGATCGCTGATCGAGAACAGCTGCCAGCACGGCATTCCGGTCGTCTGGGTGGAAGGCAAACATAATCCGTGGATGGAGCACTGCGTTCCGTCGCCGACCCAGCTGGTGAGGATGGTCACCGGAGATGTCAGTCGGGTCGTTACCAGGTCGGGAGCTCTGCTGATCTCTGCGGGCAGCCCTTCGGCTCAAGCCCTTCAAACATGGCACGATGACGTACAAGGGGTGATCGGGGTCGACTTCGGAGGAGTCTCGCCCGTCGATCGCAGTCACTGTGATCTGGTTTTACATCACCGGATTCAAAGCTCCGACCGGTTGGAAGACTTTGTCAGCTCCACCCACGATGCAGACGCGTTATCGCTGGCCACTCTGCACACCATGCGGGTCGATCGGGCGAACAGCAGCGAGATGTTGAACGTCTCGTCGATCGGCCTGACGCATGTGACCTGCAGCCTGAGTGTCGATATCGCCGACAGCCAGCTGGCCGAGCATCTGGGCGAAGAGGTCGATGCCGCTGCAGGCCGGTACTTCGCGAATTATCCCCAGACCCAGCTGTTGATGGTTGACCTGAATGTGACCGGCCACGGACGGGTGTGGGACTCGCTCTGGAGCCCGGATCATCGCGAGTCACTCATCCACGAGATGAATCGTCGCACCCGACACCCCGGCTGCCATGTCCGCACCATGAAGATGGATGCCGACCACGTGGAGGCGACCCGC
>QWOR01000304.1 GCA_003669575.1 Planctomycetota bacterium
TGACACAACAGCGGAAAGCAGTCGAAACATGGCGGGCTCCGAAGAGTGGTCGGCGGGACTACATCTTTGCGGCAGCCGGGGGAATCAACAAGCCGGTCGGTGGATTTCGGTCGTCTTCCGGCCTCGTGCGGGCCAGTCGATGCCTCCCTGCGCCCCCCCATGTTTTCGTCAGATAAAGCGTATCGCAGCATGTCTCAGGTGGGCATTGGTGCACACTTTCCGTCGAATCGCCTGGCTGCTCTCAATCACAGTAATCGCATGGCGTTACGGCTCTCGGTTCGTGGAATCCAGGGGATTTCGACTGGTTATCGGGTATCTCTCAGGCATAGAATCGTCGTGATCAGGGAGGAGACCCTTCCCGAGTTGCCGCATGCGATTGGATGATCGTACAAGCGGTCCCGCCGTTGAATTTGTGGAGTGAAAACATGTTGAAACGCGTCAGCGTTGCTGGTGGACTTTTGTTGGCTTTAATCGCAGGCAACACTCAGGGTATTCAGGCCGCCGATGAATGGGGCTCCATCGAAGGTCAGTTTGTGGCCGATGGCAAGATTGAAGTGCCGCTTCGCTTCAAAAAGGGTGATCCCACGGTCAAGGACCCGGCTGTGTGCGCCGTGGCCGACATGCCCGACGAATCGCTGGTCGTCAATCCCGCGAACAACGGCATTGCCAACGTGTTCATCTATCTCCGGAAAGCGCCCGCCAAAGTTTTCCCTGCATCCAAGGCGGCACCAAAGGACAAGGTCGTCTTCGACCAGCTCGGATGCCGTTATGTTCCTCACGCTCTGGCGGTTCGCGTCGGTCAGCCGGTGCAGTGCATCAGCTCTGATGCTGCTGCCCACAACCTGCATACGAACCCAGTCGCTGGTTCCGCTTCAAATTTCATCGTTCAGCCCAACGACAAGACGGGTCAGGACGTGAAGTTTGATGTCGTCGAAACTCTTCCCGTGAAGGTGGTTTGCGACATACACAGCTGGATGGACGCTTACTGGGTCGTGACCGATCATCCTTATGTTGCCGTCACCGACGCCGACGGGAAGTTCAAGATCGAGAACCTGCCCGTGGGTGAGCACTCGTTCCGCGTCTGGCACGAGCGTCAGGGTTACCTGAACCGCGAATACAAGGTAAAGGTCGAAGCAGGCAAGACGAACACCCTGAAGGTTGAAAAAGTGCCCGTCGCCAAGCTGGCCAAGAAGTAAGCACTGCGAATAGATCATTCTGGCACGAACAACGCCGCGGAAACCTTCCGCGGCGTTGTTTTACTTTTGCGGTAGTAGAAGGCTATATTCATTGAGGTCCATTCGGATCGAATCTCTTTGCAGTGCTCACTGCGGATAAGACACAACCTGATCGAGATGTTTACCATGTTTGCTCCTGCCCGAATACTCGCAGCCGTGATGGCCGTGTGTGGGTTATGGACTTTCTCCGCACCTGCACTTCGGGCCGAAGAAGTTTCCAAGGGCCCCAAGATTCATTCAGATATCGTCTATGGCCACAAGGATGGCCTGGCTCTGACGATCGACATCATTCAACCGCCTGAGCAGAGTGGCGCAGCTGTGCTGTGGATTCAGAGTGGCGGGTGGTACTCCGGCTGGTCGGACCCGCATAACTTTCTGGTGTCGGGAAAACCATACCTCGATCGGGGATACACGCTGGTCATCGTGCGTCACGGCAGTGCCCCCCGGTATCAGGTTCCTGATGCCGTGAACGATGTCCGACGCGCGGTCAGGTATGTCCGCCTGAAGTCTGAGGACTACGGCATTGATGCGAGCCGTTTGGGAGTCATCGGAGGCAGCGCTGGCGGTCACTTGACCCTGATGCTCGCTACCACGGGAGATGATGGCGACATCAGTTCCAAGGACGAGGTTCTTCGTCAAAGCTCACACATCGCAGCTGCCGTCGCAATCTTTCCTCCGACAGATCTGCGTGGATTCGTGAACAACCCACCACAGGCCATCAAGGAGATTGACGCACTCAAGCCGCCACTCAGCTTCGATGAGTCACTTGAGCCAAGTGTTTCACCCGTCCTGCATGTGACGGAAACTTCGGCTCCGATGCTGATGATTCACGGGGATCGGGACGAGCTGGTCCCGCTCTCGCACAGCACCAACATGGAACAGGCCATCAAGAAGGCCAAGGCTGTCGGCAAGCTGGTCGTGGTCAAGGGAGCGGGGCATGGGTTCGATGCCAAACAGCAGACGGAGACTGTTACTCCGGAGACCCTGTCGTGGTTTGATGAGCATCTGAAAGCGAAGTAACTCGGGCGTCCTTCAGTCACACATACGACTTCGTGAACGCTTGCCAACATATTTGGCAAGCGTTTTTTATTGATTTCGTGATCGATTCCTTTAGCCAGACGAATGCGCTGCCGGGCAGGTCGCTGCGTCATGCATCCACCGTCGGTTCCGGGATTCGTATCCGCTCCGATTGCGGGCGAAATGCGACGTTCCCTCTGGTCATGGGCGGAATTGTATTTTTGAAAAATCGGAGCCAGACGACCCCCGATTTTTGTCGTCCGTCTGGGCTCGCGAGCGTATTCTTATGTATGAAGTGATGACAGCAATGTGGCCCGGATTCGGGTACGGCAAGGTGTCATACCTTGTTTCCGGGCGTCCCAGATGAAAGGGATGTTTCCCATGCAACTGATGATCAGAAGCCTGAGTGAAAAGCTTCCGGAAACGATCCGGGAGACGATTGACCGGCAGTTCCAGTTTGCGTTGTCTCGGTTTGAGGCGCGGATCGATTCGGTCCAGCTGACGTTACGGGATAACAACGGACCACGTGGCGGCGTTGACCAGGAGTGTCGCGCTGTGGTTCACATGCACGATGGAACTGACATCGCGGTCACCGAGGTCCAGTCGAGCATCATGGCTGCGGTCGCCAAATTGGCTGATCGAGTGGCCTATGCGGTGACACGGCGGCTGGATCGCAAGCGAGATTTCTCCCGAGTACGAACGGCCTGATCATCGGAAAAATTTCGAGACTCCTCCCCCCTTCCGGTTCTCTCCGCCAAGAGAGAGGTCTGACGATGTCAGAGTACCCGGAAGGGGTCGTGTTTTTATCGAGCCCGATTCTATGACAAGTGCCGCCCGTGTGAGCGAGCAGCCAGTGGATTGACCGCGTGACACAAAGACCAATCCGCTGACTTGGCAACACCTCACAACGCCTGTTGTGAAGTCGTGCCAAACCAGCGGATCAGTGAGTCAGTGGGTCGATTAGTGATCAGCGAATTGATCCTGTCCCGCATTCAGTCGAGCGTGGCATGACTGCTCGGGGCCGAGACGAAGGTGTCCATCGTTTCGGCTGAACTGAACATGTATAGCCGACCTTTATACCAGACGGCATGATCGAGTGAGCCTTCGACTTCTGTGCCGGTTGTTGCGAGCAGCAACACATCACAACCGCGAGCTGCGGGTGCATACTTCGACGGATCGGCATGGAAGGCCGCGACAGCGTCACTGGAACTCAGGAAGTACGTCTTGCTGTTGTAGACGGCTCGGTACTGGCTCTGTGCGTCGACCAGATTCCGGTCATCTCTGAGCACGACCGGGCAGAAGCCTTTGAGGCCGGTCATGCCCTTGCGAGAGGCAATGATCTCCTGCTTGGCACGGGTCTGTCGACTTCCCACAGGAGCGGGACGACGGGTTTGCTTGGGCTCGATGACCAGCGGTGGCTCGTCATCAGCTGACGAGTTGCTGCTGACCGTGGGAGGTGCCATGAGCGTTGGTGGGCTCGCCTCTGTCGAGGGGATATCGGTCTTCACCTTCTCCAACGGAATTTGCCGTGGCTCGACCGAGACCGTGGAACGTGGAACAGGTTTCGTGAACGGGTTGTCATCCAGGGTGAGTCCACTATACGGATTCTCCATGGCCTCCGGCTCCGCCTTCGGTGCTTCTGCCGGTGCCACTGGCGTGGCTGGCGTCTCGAGCTCTGGAGCGGCCTGCTGTTCTGCGGGCGCTTTTACTTCATTGTTCAACGCCACCTTTGCTGGAGGAGGCGCGGATCCGGGGAACAGAGAACTATCGCTGAACGGGTCCGCTGGTTCTGCGGGCACAGCGGGCGGTGTTGCCTGCGTCGTCTCCGCAGCACCCGGAAGTGGAGCGGCCTGACCCAGAGTGACATTGTTCAAGTCGGGCTGCGCAATCGGTGCGTTGAAGTCCATCTGGGGAATGGAGTTCACAGCAGGCTTACCTGCCTGGGCCGGAGCCACTGCAGGCCCGTTGTTTGCTCCAATTGTGTTCTCGGCAGTCTGCAGTGGAGCCACAGCGTTGCCGCCAATGTTCTCTGATTCAGAGAACTGATCGTAGTTGACGATTCCGGGAGTCTTCGGAATCGTGGAAATGTCCGCCTGCGCGGGCGGTGTCTCGACGGGAGCAGACGGTGGAATGTACGGAGTTTCCACAGGAGGCTGTGCTGACGCGTCGTCCTTCTTGAAAAGCTTCGTAAAGAAGTTCTTCTTCCGGGGCATACCTGATGGCTGCGGCTGACCCTGAGGAGACATCGGAGTTTGCCCCTGAGGCATGCCCTGTTGTGCAGCCTGACCATTATTGAGGGCAGGTGCGGCTCCATTGGCAGTCATCGCGGGCTGAGAGGTCCGGGGATCGACCATCTCCGGAGCTTCCATGCCGTTCTCGCGATAGAGCTTCTCCAACTCGATCTGGACTTCGGATTTTTGAGGTTTTGCCACCGCCTGCTGTTGTGGGTTCTGTTTTGCTTGAGCCGACTGTTGCATCTGCTCGGGGGGCACCGCGGTGGCATTCATGTTTGCCGGAGTATTCAGAGGACCTGGGCGACGGTTGCGGAGTTGTTCGCGACGGGCAACCTGTTCGATCGACTGGGCATCCTCTTTCACAATCAACTCTGCAGGCGCACTCGATTGAGCCATGAGAGATGAGGGCCATGGCGTGACTTGCAATCCGAGTACCATGGCCGCGGCAGCTGTGAACAGCGTACGAGTACGAATCTTTTTGACTGGGCTCATCGGTATCCGACTCCTCACGTGCCCAGCCGGAGAGGACGATCTCCGGTCGGGACTTTGTTACGATGACACCCCCACGATCGCTCGCTGCAAGGTGTCTCACCGGTTCTATCGACGGTCGATTGTCCCGGTTTTGACGGTGGTGAGAGCTCTTACAACAATTACGATCGCTTCCCCGCGAGAAATCGCTACAGGCGTTACACGAGGCAGCGTCGCCGCAGTCCCCGCAATTTGACAGGTCACCATGAACGCATCAGATCAGTACCCCTCGAATGGCCAGTTCCCGCCAGTCGTCCGCGTGGAGTTGGTGAAGCCGCGCCGCTGGTGGGTGATTCTCCTGCTGCTTCTGTTCATGGGATCTGCATTCTTAAACCTGATTCTCTTTGTGACCACAGTGGTGGCATTCGGTGGAAACGCCACCGGCACCGAGACATTCGTCTCCGGCGATGAACAGAGTTCAGATAAGATCGCGATCATCGACATCAGTGGGACGATCATGCCGCCGTTCACCGAGCGTACGATCAAAACGATCGACCAGGTGGCGGAAGACTCTGATGTCAAAGGCGTTTTGCTGTCCGTCGACAGCCCTGGTGGCTTCGTCGCGGACAGCCATCAGATCTATGCCAAACTCGTGAAGCTGCGGCAGAAAAAGCCGATCTATGTCGCCATGAAGCGGCTTGCGGCCAGCGGTGGCTATTACGTCGCAATGGGAGCTGGCCCCGAGGGCAAGATCTTTGCCGAGCCGACCACCTGGACCGGTTCCATCGGCGTCATCATCCCGCGCTACGATGTCTCGAAGCTCGCCAGCGATTACGGCGTCAAGTCGGCTCCACTGGTGACTGGTCCATTCAAGGACTCGTTGAGCCCGTTCCGCGAACTGACCCCGGAAGAGGCCGCTCTGTGGAAGACGATCATGGATGACTCATTCGATCGCTTTAAGGGAATCATCGACGAGGGTCGGGCCAACCTGAATCTGGAGCAGGTGGCAACTCTGGCCACGGGCCGGATCTTCACCGCCAATCAGGCGGTGGAGGCGGGACTGGTCGATCAGATTGGTTTTGAAGAGGATGCGATCGAAGCATTGAAATCGCACCTCAAGCTGTCCAGCGTCCGGGTCATCCGCCACAAGCACCCGCCGACCCTGCTTGAAATGGTCATGGGCGCGCAGTCCAAATCACAACCGATCGATCCCCTCCAGCAGATCCTCGAAGCCAGCACACCCCGCGCGATGTACTTCTGCGGCTGGCAGGCAGGAATGACTTCGCGATAGGGTACGATGCCGAAGCGGCAGCGCATCACGCAGCTCGGCATAGCCCGGCCGAAGTGCCAACCGTCCTCATCGCCTGGGCCATCGGCCTTCTGGACTGCCCTGCTACACCTCGGACTGGATCGCCACTCTGTGACCGGTTTTGGACGATTCGAGTCCGGCAAGCATGATCTCGGTGATGTGCCGGGCGTAACGGGCATTGGAGCACGGTGGCTGTTTGTGTTCGCGGATGCAGTCAATCCAGTGCTGGTGCGAATCGACGTTGGAGAATTTTGAGGTGTCGATCGCGTCTTGAATCAGTCCGCCGTCCTCATCGACGAGCGTGCTGGGGCGGTACTTCAACAGATGCGGTGTCAGTGGTGGGTTGACCAGTTTGCCCTTCGTGCCGTGAACCTCAAAGCCATACGTCCGAGCCCCATCGCACCAGCCTGTCTCTGCGACGCCCAGCGTACCGCCAGCGAAATCGAGGATCATTGCAGCTGTATCTTCGAGTGTCGTCGGCTTGTCGACAGTCGTGCAGCGCCCGACGACGGAGCGAACCGTGCCTAGTAGCGTGACCAGGTGGGCAATCGCATAAACGCCCATATCAAACAAAGCTCCGACATCCGCCCGCTGCGCATCAAAGAACCAGAGATCGTCCTCATCTTCCTCTTGCAGAATCTGCTGGATCGTCGCGTAGTACACCTCGGGTCCACCGTGGCTGAACCGACAATGAGCTGCGGAGATTCTCCCCAGGTCGCCTCGTGTCACGCACTCCCGAGCGGCGAGCAGCGCGGGGCGCGCTACATACGGCAGACACAGCACCGTGCGATCGGTCTTCTCGGCAGCCTGCACGAACTGCTCTGCTTCCTGCAGGTTCGTACTGAGTGGCTTTTGCATGTGAACATGCTTACCGGCTGCCAGGGCCATCAACCCGTACTTCACATGCAGCGGGTGCGGGAGCGCAACGACGACGGCGTCGATCTTGGGGTCCGCAATCACCTCTTCATAGGAGTGCGTGCTGCGCGGGATGTTGAACTTCTGGCACAGAGTATCCAGACGACTCTGCCGCCGACCGGCCAGCACAGAAATCTCCACACCCGGAACTGCGCACAACTCCGGCAAATGTAACTTGGCTGCAATCCCGCCCGCGCCGATGATGCCCACTCGAATCGTCATGCTTCTGCTCCTGTGCGTGTGTGATGGCACTCTGAACAGTCAGTGTAACGAATTCCGCGCAGGCGATCCGCGTGGCGGCTTACTCGGGAGAAGGAACTTCTCCCTCGGGAGGAGTCGCTACCTGGATCTCGATAATGCGATAGTTCGCGCGTCCGATCGGGGCTCCGCCATTGTGAAAGGTGATGCCCCCCCGATGATAATTGGACACCGGGCGATGGGTATGACCAAAGCACACCTGTCGAACGCCGCTCTCCGGTCCGTGACCGATCTCGTGGAGATACTTCAATAGCCGATCAGCCACGATGCCACGTGGATAGACCGCATGCGGAATCAGACGATGCATTTGACTGCCCACAACGAAGCCATACAGGTTATGCGCCCATCGTTTGCGCGGATCATGAATGAAGTGGTCTCGCCGCATCCGCAGATGCTCAACGCTCATGCGGCGATCCGCAGCGTCTCCGTGCAGAAACAACGCATCACCCAGTCGCAGATAGAACCGGTCCCAATAGAAATTTGTGTATTGGGTCGCCAGTATCGGCAGCAGAGCGACCAGCTCCGGATGATCGTCATGATTCCCCAGCACAAAGTGGAACTGGCACTCGGGGACTCGCTCCACCAACTTCTTTAACCACTCCACAGCTGCGGTGAGACTCGCCTGGAGTGAGTCATGCGAGGACCACTTGAAGTCAAAGATATCCCCACCCAGAACACAGACGCGAGAACGCTGAGCGGCTCCAATGATCTGACCTTCAATGCGGTGCGCACTCGACCGTCGAGAGAAGAGGTGCAGGTCCGACACAAAACAAACGGGGATCGTTGAGGCGTGGCTCTTCACTTCACGCCCCCTGAAGGTCGGTTGTCCGGACGAGCTGGACCATTGCCCGCTGGTCCCACATAGGACTTCCGCCACAACTCTTGCAGCAGGTCGATCCACGAGCCTGTCAGAGCCGATTCGAATTCCTGAAGATTTCCGCCCAGGTTGAATCGCGCTCCCGGAAAATCACCTCGTCCCGCCGCCAGATACGCCCTGGCCAGACGAGCTTCGAGAAAGAATCGTTTGTCTTCATTCCCCAAGGTCATCAGCACGTCGATCTGTTTCAGAGCATCAGCCTCGCGGTTCTTGTCCCTCAGGTAGAACAACATCAGCTGTTCTTCGGCCCGCTGAACCCAGAGCTTTTCGTTTCCATCATTCCGGTAATAAGAGCCGACAGCTTTCCAGGCCTCTTCACTGTTTCCAAGGAAAATCGCCTTCAGGTACTGATCTTTGGCAGTTGGTTCTTTGGGGAATGGAGTGGCGACAGGAGCACCAATCTTCGCCCGCATCAGCCAGCCGACTCCCGCACTGGCGGTTCCGGTCAGCAGAATCAACAGAGTGAGAGCCAGCAACGGGCTTTGACCAAAGATTCGTCGAACCGGTGACGACTCGTTGTCCGCGCTCGTCGCGGCAATTGTCACTTCGGAAAGCGAGCCACTTCTGTTGGCCTTTGACATGGTGCGAATGTCTTCCAGCACCTCTGTGAAAGACTGATAGCGATCATCAGGCTTCTTGCGGATCAGCTTGTGGACCAGATGGCAAAGCGGCTTAGGCAGATCGCTGCGGCGTTCAAACAGCGATGGCGGCGGTTCGTTCAAGTGCTGTACGGCAACCGCCATGGCGGATTCACCCTTGAACGGCGTCTGCCCACACAGCATGTGATACGACATGACCCCGAATGAGTAGAGGTCGGAACGCTGATCGAGTTTCTCCGCACGAATCTGCTCCGGGCTCATATAGAGCGGAGTCCCCATCGTCGTGTCTGCCTGCGTCAGATGCAGCTTCTCCCCCCCCTGCTCGATCTGGGCCAGGCCGAAATCCGCTACCTTTACCATGCCCTTCTCGTTCAGCATGATGTTTTCAGGCTTGATATCACGATGCACGATGCCCTTGGCGGCGGCAGCTTCGAGTGCCGCCGCTGTCTGGCGCATGACCTGCAGCGCCGCTGTGACGGTGATCTTCTTCTGCTGCGTGGAAAGCTTCTTGAGGTAGTCGCGCAGGGTCTGACCTTCAACGAACTCCTGCACGATGTAATGCTGGCCATCAATGGTCCCCGTGGAATAGACCTGCACGATGTTGGGATGAGTCAGACCTGCAGCTGCATCGGCCTCGCGTTCAAAGCGTTTGACATAGAGTGAGTCGCTCATCAGTTCCGCATGCATGAACTTGAGAGCCACTTGTCGTTTAGGTTTGGACTGTTCAGCGAGCCAGACCTCTGCCATGCCTCCCTTTCCCAATCGCCGGAGAAGTTTGAACTCACCAAAGAGTTGCCCGACGCGCGACTGGGCGTCGTCATTCATAAGTTTGCGCTGCTGTTCGGCAGCGGAAAAAACAGTCTTGTCGATGATGGAATCATCCGCGGGATCGTGAGGAGCTGTCATGCGATGTCCTTCGTTCACTGCTTCACGCGGCAAAAATTGCGAGTCGACTCATCCACGATCATACAGCGGCGCACACGCGGGTGATGTCTCACATCACTTTACTTACCCTGGAAATATACAGCCAGATTCATTGGATCTGATACTGCGATTGAGTCATGAACATCGAGGAATGAAGACACCGATGATGTGATGCGCGAATGTCGTTCATTCAATCAGCATTCAGAATGCATGGTTCTTGACTGAGCAATGATGATGCTGAAATTCATGCATCGCATGCGCGGTGGCGAAGTGATCGATGATGTTGAAGCACTCTCACGCATGCTGTTGAGGAGTCATGCGTATCGCATGATGAGCATTCAGTCGAAGTATGATGGCAACGATGATGATGATCGGACCGCTTTGCACTTTTGTTCCACATCTAGAGATTGTGCGGAAAGTGTCAAGAATAGGGTTGCATGCATTTCTGATTTTCATACTATTTGCCTCAAGTGATGTTTGAACACGAGTGGTGGTGAGAGGTGGAAGGACCAATCACCATCAATTGGGTTCAGACGAATTGGTCAAGGTTGACCAGTTCAACCCAACCGTGGACCGTCCCCGTCGATCACAAGCTCCCGGTAGCCGCGACAGGACACCACACAACCTTTTGGAAGGACGAGACTCATGGCTAAGAAGGCAGCAGCGAAGAAGCCAGCAGCTAAGGCTGCACCCAAGAAGGCCGCGAAGAAGGCTGCGAAGAAGAAGTAATTCTGAATCGCAAGACTGAATTCGAACGGGTGGCTGGGTTCTCTCAGTCACCCGTTTTCGTTTTGATACGTGTTGATTTACTGAGTGACGTGAGCAGTGATGCGTTCCCACAGCAATCGCTGTGATGACTGAATCGATGTACTGATTACCGTTGGCATATCCCATACAAAGCGACCTTTTGCCCAACTGATCGAGCCCGACCAAATGGCTCCTGTGGCATCCTCTTCAGCTGCTTCTTGCAAATCTTCCTCACGGAAGCGACCCGTCCGACTCCCCTCCGGAGTGCGTGCTAGAGTTGGCTCGAACTCTGAATGAAGTGCCCGATGATGTCGGCCTTCCATGTGGAGTCGTCAATCGCCACTTGATATCGACCGGAAGGAGGGGAACATGGGTTTCCTCAAACGACTGACCAGAGACACCCTCCGTGATGGTTCTTTTGCCAAGTCGCGCAGTGCGTTCGACACGGCGTCGACGAAGCAGCTGGAAGAGCATCTGCGAATCGCGCGGTATGGCAGTTTTCTGCTGACCGATGCAGTGCGTCCTTCGATGGACCTGCAGGTCGTTCCCAGCGCTGGCTGGAGACGTGATGTCTATCGCGATCCAGAAACTGGGACCAAGATTCCCGTCATCATGGCAGCTCAGACCAAAGAGCGGCTGTTCGATCTCTTTATCGACTTGCTGGATCCCCTGGGCGATGAAGTGAATGTGGTTCTGGAGACGAGCCACGATGATGAGATGAATGGTCACGTCGACATCTATCGTGAGCAGATCGATCTCCCGATCCTCAAGAGCACGCTCTACGACTTTGAAGATCTGCTGACGAACGATGGATGCACGGGCATTGCGATCATGCACTCGCGATATCCGATGGAGATTCAGTTCGACGAGCATAAGCTGCTCATCATGTACGGCCATGACCTCGATCCGTTTGAGCAGATCCTGGAAGACCGCCTGCCGCTGAGCGATACGATTCGCTTCATCACCGAGGGCGAGCACGTGCATTCCACTTCCGAAGAATTCGCACAACAGCTGGAAGAACTTCGATCACGGCTCAGTTGCGACGACGAGTAGTTCGTCCCGGCAGACCGACGCATTCGTGGCCAGCATTTCGATGCGACTCGTCAGGACGACTGAGTCACCCCACTCAGCAGGATTGATCCTGTTGAGTTTCCTTACACTCGTGAATCCGTGCCCCCCGCGGAGGACCAGAGATGAGTACGCCGTTTCGTTATTGCGCCGGGCTGTTGGTGGCCTGGACCTGTCTCAGCTTTCACAGCGACACCTACGCGCAGCGTCCTGCGATGCGCAATCCGCGCGAGTTGATGCCACGCGAGCGGCAGTTCCTGGAACTCGATGTGGATCTGGGGAAACCCGCCCCGTTCCCATCTGCCACTCCCAAGAAGGTGTCCGCGACGCCGCAGGCACCAGCCACTTCCGAAGTGTCTCAGCAGAAGGCGCCCGAGGTCACGCCGGTTGCCAAGACAACAACTCCATTTGAGTTCGGACCTGTGAACTGGCGCCGTGATTTCGAAAGCGCGGAGCGTCGCCCGATCGAAACAGCGACCTTTGGCAAAGGGCCACAGCGCATCGCCGTGATTAGCAGCCTGTCGGGGAACTCGGAGACAACAGTCTCTCTGGTTGAGAAGATGGCTGGGATCTTCGCTCGCGATGAACTCATGCCCGTCCAGTTGAGTGTACTCGTCGTCCGTTCGCCGAATCCGGACGGTCATGCGGAGCGGACTCTGACGAATTCGCGGGGAGTCGACCTGAACCGTAACTTCCCATCGACTCGGTTCACGGCCAATCCACGTCGCGAAACGGGTGAGAAGCCTGGCAGCGAGCCCGAGACGCGGGCACTGGTCCAGCTGTTGAATCAGTTCCGTCCCAGTCTGGTGGTACATGTGATCGAGTCGCGGAGCAACCGCGGGACAGTCCGCAGCGATGATCTGGTGCCGCGAGAACTGCTTTCTCAGTTCGACTCAGCTCCTTACGACAAGGTCTACAAGACCGGATCACTCGCAGGATACGTACATGAGACGATGCAGTGCAGCGTCGTCGAGCTGGAACTTCCCGTCGAAACGACAGCGGCACAAGAAGAAGATGCATTACTCCAGCTGCTCGTCACTACCCTCGATCAGTCTGTCCGCAGCTTAAAGACACAACTGGTTGAGCGTCGTAATCTGGCACAGCAGGACGCCGCACCGACATCGACTCGCGAAGCGGGAAGTGTCCGTCCGGATGGATTGCGAGGGAATGTGGAGTTTCTGCCTCCGCCTCCCGGAGTCTCACCAGATGATGTGAAGCCGCGATACATCGAGCTTCCTGCCCCTCCTGGATGAACGGGCATACGCTTGTTTAAAGCTTCGGAGTGTTCCATAGGCGGTCGACTTCAGGTTGACCGCCTGTTCGTTTGAATCGGGGCTGATTCTCTGTTTACTCCGCGATATCGCGGATACGCAATTGCCAATCGAGGCGTCGCTCGCGAAAATCGAGTCCAGTTGTCACACACGACTCAGGGACGCCGGATGGTTGCCTTGGTGAGTCGGAACGGTGGCCACTCACGCTCGCTTATCTTCTCGCACGATCATTCGATTTCAAATTCTGGAGCACGCCGATGGCTGGTGGCGGATCATCCCAACCCAAAGTGGTACTGACCAAGGAAGACGTTGCCCGGATTCTCAGCCCGATGACCGTCGGGGGAAGGTCGGGCCCCGAGCCGGAGATCAATAAGCTCTTCAAGATGCAGATCAAGCTGGAGTCATCGGATATGCATCTCCAGGTGGGGAAGCCGATGATTCTGCGTATCCGCGGAACGCTTCGCGAAACCGACATGCCGCCGATCACGGAAGAGCAGATGTGGCGCATGTTCCTGGAAGTCATGGACGAGCGAAACAAGTACATCATGGCTGAGACGGGCGGCGCCGACTTCTCGCACATCGTTCCGTACGAAGGCAAGAACTGGCGCTTCCGCGTCAACTTACTGCGACAGCTGGGCAAGCCCGGCCTTGTCGCGCGTAAGGTCGAACAGAACATTCCGAACTTCGAGGGGCTGTACCTCCCGCCGGTGATGGCCAATCTGTGCGACTATGAGCAAGGCATGGTCCTGCTGGCCGGGGTGACCGGTTCGGGTAAGTCGACGACGATCGCGTCGATGCTCGATTTCATCAACCATCGCAAGCGGGTCCACATTCTGACGATCGAGGACCCGATCGAATTCGTCTACACCCAGGACAAGGCGCTGATCAACCAGCGCGAGTTGGGGATGGACACGCTCGACTTTCACGTCGCCATGAAGGGGGCCGTGCGACAGGACCCCGACATCATGCTGGTCGGTGAGTTGCGTGATAAAGACACATTTGAAACGGCCATCCATGCTGCAGAAACGGGTCACCTGGTGTTCGGTACGATCCACGCGTCGTCAGCACCATCGACGATCGGTCGTATTCTCGACCTCTTCCCGATGGACATGCATCGCGCGCTGCGGTCTTCGATGGGCTTCAACATGAAGGCCATCGCTGCGCAGAAACTTCTGGCGACCATCGTCGACAAGCCGAAGCGAGTCCCGATCATCGAACTGATGATCTTCAATCAGACCATCAAAAAGCTGATCCTGGAAGAGAAGGACGAAAAGCTGTCAGCCGCCATCCGCCTCGGCAAAGATGAAGGCATGCAGCTGTTTAACGACTCGATCTACCATTTCATCAAGCTGGAATACATCGATCGTCCGACCGCGTTTGAAGTTTCGCCGAACGTTGAAGAGCTGAAGATGATGATCAAGGGCATCGACGTGAAGGGGTCAGGGATGCTGTAAGAGTCGGGGGGAAGGCAGTCAGTATTCAGTCGTCAGCCAGCAGCTTTGGGGAAATCAACGGGTTGACCTGATGACATGACTTTTCGCCCGGAGAATGACTGATGGCCGAACATAACTCGACAGCTCGTTTCTCCGATCGTGTCGCTGATTACGTGCGTTACCGACCGGGGTATCCGGATGAGCTTGTGGAGACGCTGAAAGATTCTGCGGGGTTAACACGATCGTCCGTGGTGGCGGATATCGGTTCCGGGACAGGAATCTCCGCGAACCTGTTCCTGCTACTGGGGTGTGAGGTCTACGGCGTCGAACCAAATCGTGAGATGCGTTTAGCTGCGGAAGAATGTTTTCGAGATGAGGGTCGATTTCACAGTCTCGACGCGACAGCCGAAGCAACCACGCTGGCATCGGGTTCCATCGATCTCGTTGCAGCGGGCCAGGCATTCCACTGGTTTGAACCCGTCTCAACACGGCGAGAATGGCTGCGTGTCTTGAAACCACAGGGCCAGGTGGCGTTGTTCTGGAACAATCGTCGTATTGATACCACACCGTTTCTCATCGCGTATGAGAAGCTGTTGCATGAGTTCGGGACCGACTACAAAGAGGTCAATCACACCCGCATCGACCATGCGGCTTTGGCCGGGTTCTTCGGGAATAAGGCGTTTCGGTCTTTCCGCTTCCCCTATTCACAGAGCTTTGACTTTGAGGGCTTGAAGGGGCGATTACTCTCGTCGTCGTATGCACCAGCTCGCGGACATCCAGACCACGAGCCGATGCTGCAGGAGTTGCGGCGGATCTTTGAAGCAAGTGCCGTCAATGGCCGAGTCAGTTTTGACTACGACACGGAACTTTCCGTCGGATCACTGACCCGGTAGAGCTGGTGCGGCGGGAGCGGCCTGCGGCGTACCTGGGTTTTGTCCCTGCCCACCGGAGCGGTCGCCTGAAGAGCTGACTTTGATCTTCGGGCGGCGACCCGCCTCGATCATGCGGCCGAGCTTCTCCTGGATCGCGGAGGCATCCACGTTCTGACTGAGCGGGACCACCTGGAACGTGGTTGTCGGCTTGGCCGCTTCATCCAGAGATTCGATGAGGTGGGAGATGTCCTCCATCAATCCGCTGGCTGCGGAGACAACGATGGTGTTCGAGATCTCGTCCACGCCAATCGAGAGCAGTCCTTTGAAACGGATCGGTTGATCCTTGGGCTCATCCTTTGTGTCGTCATTGTTGGAGCTTCGTCCGAAGACGTAACTCATAGAAGGGCTTGATTGCGGCTGTTGCTTGCCGTCGCCTTTGTTTTGGAGCGAGGGGTCGTTGGAGCTGAGGAGGTCGCGGTAAACCGACTTCACCGTCTCGGCGATAACCGATGCCTGCGAGTACTTCAATCCAAACGTCCGCGTCAGGCGGACCGCTCGCGGGTCATTCGTTTCGGGGCGGTCATAAATCGCGATCAGTCTTTCGATGGTCGTCAGCTGCTCGGCGGTTGCGTTCTGGACCAGGATCGTGTGTGAGTCTGAATCGGAGATGATCTTCAGTTTGCGTCGCTTGGAGAGCCGATTGGGAGTTTTGTCTTTCGTGGTGACCACGTCGCCATACCAATCGAGGAACGTCTTGTCGTTCTCTTCGGTTTCGAAGAAATCCTTCAGGTTCATTTCGATGCCATAGGCCCACGTGTTGGCGTTCTTCAGATGGAAGATGCGGAAGTCCTCGTTCTTCGGACGGATCTCCTGGACCAGTTGCTCCAGTTGATCGAGGGCGCGAGTGTCGTCCGATCCAATGATGACGCGGCCATCGGGCAGCTGTTGGACGGCGATTGGTGGTACATCCGCCAGTGAAGCCTCTTCCTTGGTGGACTCCTGCGAGTTGTCGTCATCAGAGAGAGGATGGCGGGGCACTGGTCGGTCTGCGGTTGGTTCGGCGTCTTTTTCCACCTGGACTGTTTCCAGTTCCGCCAGACGAACCGGAGGCAGTTGCCGAATCGCAGCGTCCCGATTCTGGTTCCCTTTCGGGACAGCTGGCTTTTTCTGCGTTTCGGGAGCCGACTCTGGTGGAACTGCCTGCCCGTCCTCGGGTGACAGCAGCTTGTTCGGAGCCATGTGCGGCCAGAGCTGCTTGAGTTGCTTGAGCGTCCGCGCGGCTTCCTCTGGCGATGAGAATTCAATCGTTCGCGACGTGTTGGGATTCGACTGATGCCCCGGGATTTCACCGAGCTTTTCCAGCAGGCCCTGAACTTCTTTCATTTCCAGTTCGTTTGCCCAGACCAGCAGACGATTGTTCTCGACATCGGCGTCGACGCGGAAGGGCCGCTCGTCCTTGCGTGTCGTTTCCTGATTCCCGCCAAAGTAGTCGTAGTAGGACCAGCGGCTGCGCTGGGTCTCTTCTTTCTTCTCAGGCCCCATCATGAACTGGATCGAGCCGGCGACTTCCTCAGCCTGTAACCTCCGAAGTGGGATCACGGCAAAAGTGCGACCACTGCCATCGAGCTTCTGCACCAGTGCCTGGACCGTGACGTGGTCAGACAGAGCTCCGAACAGCACGATGGAGTTGTTCTCTTTGTCGATTCGAATGCGGGCACCGGGCGAGAGGTTCCCCACATCGGTGAGGATCTCCGCGAGTGGCTCGGGCTTGAGCGTAGTCAGCCGGTAAACCCGCATCCGGTCAAGGTTACGAAGTAACTGGTCTTCGGAGTCGGGAGAGATGTCGAGGGCCTTCACGGTTTGCTCGATGATCTCCATCTTGTCAGGTGGAGCCGTGGCGAGAATGCTGTTCTCGCGCGAGTTCAGGACGAGTTTCGGCTCACTCGCCTTCTGGGCTCCGGCAGCTCCGCCTTGCTGTTGTTGCATCTGCTGCATTTGTTGCTGCATCTGCATTTGCATCTGCTGCATCATGGCGTTCATGTTGCCGCCACTGCCTGCCACCTGTTTCTTCTCAATACCGAGGATCGACATCAGCGAAACGATCACCTCGTCCGCACGGACATGCTGCAGCTTGAAGACGCGGACCAGCGCCCGATCGTTTCGGCGGCTGTTCTGTTCGTCTCGCAGCAGGGTCACAATATCGCGGAGGTTGGACACGGCATCGATGGCCTCGATGCGGTTCACCGACTTGATGGCGGAGAGCCTGCCATTGGGGCTGAGCATGGGGGCCAGTTGCGTGGCTGCATCCTCGGCGATGATCCATTCCAGCGGCAGTGAGATCTTCACA
>QWOR01000202.1 GCA_003669575.1 Planctomycetota bacterium
CAGCCAGGAGTTCGGTGGCCCGGTGGTACTGGGCACTCAGGCCGCGGATCTCATCCAGCCAGTGAGGGATTCCCTGATTCCGGTCGATGACCCGATGGAGCGAGCCCGCCAGTGTTTTGAGCTTAATCTCGCCGAAACGCAGCGAGGTCAGGTCGGTCAACAAATTACGGGGAGTCAACCGGTCGACTGTCTCGCCCGGCAATGATTCGAGTGGAAATGGACGCTCGTAGAATGGCAGCTCGAGAGACTCAGCGGCCCTGCGATCGTTGGGCGCGATATACAGAATCTGGGGTTTGATTCCCGTCTCGGCACAGAATGTCCCGACCCAGAGCGGCCAGTAAGGTTCGTCCTCCGGAAGCAGACATTGATTGAAGACAAGCAGGATCGATTTCTCTTCCAGGGCGGCCTGGCGAAAGAACTCTTTAACGGCCGCGTCATTGTATTTCTGCTGTGTGAGAACCGCTACCAGTACATCGGCACAGCGGCGAATATGATCGGCTCGTTCCCAGTTGATGCGGGCATCGCTGTCGACATCCGGGGTGTCGAGGATTAGCAGGTTGGCCGGAGTCTGGTCGCACTCGCGAATGAAGAGCCAGTTATTGCTGTCCTCCTGGAGCGGCTCGTCGGGGGACTCCCACTCTCGCAGGTGAAAGCCAGGAAAGATCTGCGCCAGATTGTGGGTATCGCGAAATCCACGAGGGATCAGGCAGGTCGGGTGTTTTGTCCCCGAGGCCAATGGGCTGGTGGCGCTTGCCCGAAATCCAGCGAGATGATTAAACACCACGCTCTTGCCGATGTTCGTCCCACCAACCACAGCAACCACCAGAAACGACTGGTCGGACAACTGGGGTACGAGCTTGCGGGTCAGCAACTCGTACCACTCCCGCCCTGCCAGAGGAGGCAATGTTGTCTTCTGACTCTGTGCGTCGAGCGCTGTCACTGCCCGTGACAGCTGCTGAACCAATTTGGCACAGGCCTGAAAGTCGGCAGTCATGGGGTGGGTCGAGTGAAGCGACGAGGTGGAACGTTCGTTGGTCTCATGACGACGAACCAGATGCACATCAGCATAGCAGACCACAACCGCCGCATGGCAGTAGGCGAGGCATCGACTTTCAGGATGAGGCGTTTAGGGGGAACCCGTGGTTCAATCGGTGATACGCACTCGGCCCGATGAAGCGTCCATCCTGCGATGGAAGTGAATGGCCGGAGGGGGGCAAAGTGACTCGAACTGCGAGGTTCAGCCAGCCTTCTGCGTAACGCTGGGGCGAACCAGAGTGGGGGCCGGGATCATCGGGAAGCGGAGCGTAAAGGTCGTGCCACGTCCCACGGTACTTTCCACCCGGATGCGGCCACGGTGGGTGTCGATGATTTCCTTGCACAAAGCCAGACCCAGACCACTGCCTCCCTGACCTTGTTCATCAGGAGTTTTTGTGGAGAAAAACTGATCGAAGATGCGAGGCAGTTTGTCCGCTGGGATACCACTGCCAGTGTCGCGAACAGTAATCTCGCTGGTGTTGGATTCCCGGTTGAGCGAGACACCAATGTGAAGAGATCCGCCCCCATCCATCGCCTGCCGGGCGTTAATGATCAGGTTGATCAGGACCTGCTGAATCTGGCCTGAATTCACCTCGGCCCAGACATTCTCATCGAAATTCTTCTCGAGTCGAATACGGTGGACCTGTAAGTCCTTCTCGACCAGTATCAGCACATCCTCAACTAGCTGGCTCAGACGAAACGCTTCTCGTTGCGTTGTCTTGCCTCGGGCATAGGAGAGCATCCCTGTCGTAATCTTGGCAGCTCGGTGCCCCGCGCTCAGGATGCGGTCAAAGGCCTTGTCACGCGTCGCGGGTTCCTTGTGACGCAATCCCATTTTCGCGTAGTTGATCACCGTCATCAGGATGTTGTTGAACTCATGCGTGATCGACGAGGCGAGTGCGCCGACCGATGTCAGCTTTTGAGCCTGCATCAGTTGTTGCCGCATCTCTACCAGCGCGAGTCGCAGCTGGTTGTTTTCCTGACGCAGTTGGTCCAGTTCACTCGTAGACATGGCGGAATCCCCAGAACGCTCAGGTGTATCTGTATGGGGTATCGTTCCGGTGATTTGATGAGGTTCAGAGCCGGATGATTGTGCGGCACAGGGAATCGGAAATACGTGACTCAGAATCCTCACAAAGAGGCCGCGTCGATATTGTCATCCGGAACAGTCCGGAAAGTGAGGGTGAGTTTTCCGAGCAAGTCGAGGATTCTCTCCGTCGGAAAAGTCAGCCCCACTTCTCCGCTGTGACACGAGTCGTCGACCGGCAAGTATTGTCAGTTCATGAAAAAGGCCAGCGACTGAGTGACAGTCGCTGGCCTGAAACGGTTCAAATCGAAAGTCAAAATCTTCCTACAGTTGCTAGTTTTCACCTGCCCATCGGATGAACTTCTCTCGCAACTCCGCTCTTTTACCGGCAAAGGTCGGGTCAACCCAGAGTTCTTTGAGTGGGAAGTTGTCTTTGGGCAGGCCGTCTCGGACACGTTCCAGAATCAGCAGGGACTTGATGGCCTCTTCTGTAATTCCCTCGTCGTTGTAGAGCAAGATGCTGTTTCCATTTCCCTCTCTTCCCGCGGTATCAATGACATTCTGCAGAAGCTGAGTTCCCGTTTCCAGCAGTTTTCCTGCTTGCTCCAGGTCGCCCTCTTCCTTGAATGCCTTCTTACCTTCGTAGAACAAGCGACGCGCGTCGATCATTTCCTGCTTCTGCTCGATGTCGCAACGCAGCTTCCAGTAGAGATAGTTGGTTGTCCCGTGGTAACGGCTCTGCCAATGCAGTTTGTCGGCGAGTGGCTGGCCGTCTTCCTTGGACAATTTCTCAAGGTCTTCTCGCGATCCCTCCAGTGTGAACATGATCCCGTTGCCAGCAGCCGCGAAGACTTTGCGACCGTAAACCGTGGTCCACTCCCGGAGCGCATTGGCCCATGCACCCTTGGCATTGTCGTCGAAATATCCGTCTTCTTCACGCGCTCTCGCATAGTCCATGAGTGAGTGGTAGGGGTACGACATGAACAATGGCAGGTCCATCTTGTGCTGTTCAATGTCTGTCCCTTCGACAACGGCATTCGCTTTGGTGTACCAGTCCTGTGCGACCAGGTAGTTGTCCTTGTTTTCGGGATTCACTTCTCCATCGCCCTTGCCCTGCCAACGGCTGGTGTCCGGGTCTGCCACGAAGAACTTGCGATACTGTTCCTTCTCGTCAGCGGAGCCAATCTTTTGACCGAAGAACCGCCCGCACTCGAAGAACAATTCGGGGAATTGCGTGTTTCGTTCGGTCCCTCTTTGCAGATACTTGGCCCCTTGTTTGACCCAGAAGTACCGGTCTTCCACGGCATCGCATTCCGCAGAGACGTTGAATCCCAGGTTCCATGCCTGGTACTCCCACACCTTCTTAAAGTGCGGTTGCAGCAGAATAATTGACTCTGCTGTCTGCTGGAGTTTCGACCAGTTCTTCGTCACGCGATGATGTTCTGCTTCGCTCCAGAGAATACTGGCTGCGATCCCGCGGAATCCCAGCAGAACCAAATTCATGGTCGAGCTGGCAGGGTCCACTTGCCCGAGCGTCGCTTCGCCCAGGCTGTACTTTTCACGCAGGTCGGAGACGACTCCTCCGGTGCCGGGCGTTCCTTCGGAGGGTTTCCCCAACAGGATCACCACGACCATGAGAGCCAGAATCCCAAGTCCATAGACCAGCTTTCGCTGGCCCGAAGTGAGGTTGTTCATTTTGCCTCCAATTCACGAATCTGCAGGCCGAAGTAACCGATGATGTATGCCGGAATGAAGAATCCCAGCGTAATGAGCAGACTGGGCAGCACGCACGACGCCAGCGGAACGTCAAAGCCGTTCGCCAGGTAGGTCGATGCGTCAAAAATACTAATGTCGGGGATCACATACTGAGCCAGGTACAGCATCGCGTAAACCCCCGAATCCAGGGTTTCGATGACGGTTTTTGTGATTGACTCATCCAGTGGGGTTGATTCATTGAGACCAGTCACGAGACGGTAGAAGGCTTCCACTGAACCCCCTCCAACGACTTCTCCTCCATCCGAGTAGTACTTCCCGAGTCGCATGATCAGACCGTTTTTGAGGAACACCCCGAGAATCAAAAGTCCGAATGTGGTGAGTGTAGCCACTGGTCCCTTCAGGATGCAGCTGGCTGTGGTCCCGATAGTGATAATCAGAACGAGCATCAGCCATGTGGTGAAAATCGTCTTCCAGTACCCGACCGCAAATGAACGGTCTGGCATTCGCACAAACAAGTCACCCGGGCTGACGCCCAGGTACTGACCAGCATCGAGGCATTTGATTTCCACATTCAGATTGCCGTTGGCCACCAGATCCTTGAACAAATCCGCCGTTTTCGTGGTTTCTCCATCAAGGTATGAAATGGTCCGGGGGATCAGAATCAGATTCTCCGTTTGATTCTCCTTCAGATCATGAGCGATTTCGCTAGAGAATTCGTTGACGGGTTGAACTCCCAGACGCACTCTCTGGTTCGTTTCGGGGTTCACAAGGTCGATACTGAATTCGATCTGCGTGGCAATATCTCCCTTGTACGACCGGAAGGCCTCGAAGGCATATTCAAGTCGCAGATCCTGATCATTCGGGAAATCGGATTCTTTCAGTCCTTGGAACTGCCACATGGCCAGCTCTTTGGTGCCACCCGCGATAAAGCGACGGAGGTCGAGCATGTCCCCCACGTTCACTCCGGTGAATAGATCACCGTTCTGGTCGAGCATCTTCATGCCCCCGAATCTGGGGACACGTGAAATCAGTTGTCGCTGGGATCGTTCCGGGACAACGCGGAGAATCCAGCCATAACCGACCACACTGACGACCAGTAAGATCGCTGTGATGACGAACGAGTATCCTGCAATACGGCCGAGTACCACTTCACTCCGGCGGACGGGTTTCGTGACCACTGTGTGCAGCGATCGATCTTTGATATCTGCCGGAAGTCCCCAGCACGACAGCAGCACTGCCAGCGGGAGTAACATCCAGCGAATGGTGGTGATGACAAAGCTGATGTACGCCTTCGCGGGTGTCGTGTCGTCAGAATCCCCAATGAACCAGCCTGCGAACATGAACAGGACGAGGAACACTGCGCCGATCCAGAGGGCCTTGCGACGAACGGACTCACGCGTTGTCAGTGTTGCCAGAGCGAAAATGCGTTGCGGAGAGACGAGGATCAAGTCCGAAAGTGCTCGGCCGATAACGCCGAAGAATTCCGATAAACCCCGTTTTCCTCCACCCATCAGGCTGGAGACACCACCCACAAACGTCCCAATGACTGAGATGACGCAGAGGATCAACGCCCACTGCAAGATGACGTTAAGCAAAGGATGATTGGTATCGAATGGCATGGTCGATTCGATCCCTTTCTGGTTCAAAACAACTGGAATGAATGGAGGATTGACCAGAGGCTGCCCCAGCACCAGAACAAGTCAGAGCAGAAAGATGAATCTTCTGATGTTCGGCGTCCGGTTCAATCGATCCGGATTCTGATGGCATAAACTGACGAATGGTCAACTCGTCAGCAGGGGATTTGCATCCTTCTGAGGGGACGCACTCACTGCGATTCCGAGACTCAGGCCTTGGGCGTTTCGCCCGGTGCGTAACGGCGACCGGGACGAGCCTTGCTCTCCTCAATGGTTCGCAGGAACAGGTCTTCCAGATTGACCACTGGAGAAGAACTGCTGTGAAGCGAAGCACCATGCTTCTTCAGCACCGCTTCAACTTCGGCCTGTGCGGCTGGATCGAGCTTCGAGGTGATCAGCTGGGTCTCTCCCTTTGACTGGAGCAGATCCTTCACATCGCCGAGAACCTTCAACTCGCCGCCATACAGGATCGCGATCCGGTCGCACACGTCTTGAACGTCCTGGAGCAGGTGGCTGCACATGACGACCGTCTTCCCCTGGTCACGCAACTTCAGGATCAGGTCTTTGACCTCGCGGGTACCCAGTGGGTCCATACCGCTGGTTGGTTCGTCCAAGATCACCAGTTCGGGATCATTGATGAGGGCCTGGGCCAGACCGATGCGCCGGGTCATCCCCTTGGAGTACTCTTTCAGTTGACGACGACGGGCGTAATTCAGCCCAACCATCTCAATGAGCTTGTCTTTTCGCTCTTTCCGTACAGCTGCCGACATATTGAACAGCCGGCCATAGAAGTCGAGCGTTTCGTCCGCATTCAGGAAGCGGTACAGATACGATTCTTCGGGCAGATAGCCGATTCGTTCGTTCTTGCTGACATCGTGGGCCTGCTTGCCCAGGATCTTGATCTCCCCCTCGGTGGGGAACAACAGCCCCAGAAGCATTTTCAAGGTGGTCGTCTTGCCGGAGCCGTTCGGACCCAGCAGACCAAAGATTTCCCCCTTCTTCACTTCGAGGCTCAGGGAGTTCACGGCCTTGACTTTGGCCCGACCCCAGAAGTCTCGATAGATCTTCGTGAGGTTGCGGATTTCAACAACGGATTCTGCAGACATTGAGATGCTGACCCCCAGCTCCATCGGAACAGAAGACCTCCCCGTGAGGGCGACTTATGATTCGATGGGCCTCAAAAACGGTGACAAATGATCCGGAAGGAGTCTTCCGTTGAATTCCGCCATAACGAATGAGATGAGTGGATGTTCTAGCGGAGTGCACACACTCTATGGCTCGACGGGACATGATTCAAGACTCCGCTTGAATGCCGCGCGATATTCGTTCAAGCGATTCTGATGGATAGCTGTTCGAAGCTCTCTGACGATTCTCTGGTAGAACGCCAGATTGTGGACGGAAAGCAACATCGGGCCGAGCATCTCACCCGACTGGAAGAGATGACGCAGATAGCCTCGGCTGAATTGCGTGCATGTTGGGCACTGGCATTCGGGATCGAGCGGCGACTGGTCCCGCATGTGCTTCTTGTTCCGCAGTTTCACGGCTCCCACGCTTGTAAAAGCGGTGGCGTTGCGGGCATTGCGGGTCGGCATCACGCAGTCAAACAGGTCCACGCCCCGGCAGACCGCCTCGATGATATCGATCGGTCGGCCCACCCCCATCAGATAGCGGGGCTTGTTGACCGGAAGCATCGGAACCGTAAAGTCGAGAGTATCGTACATCTCGACCGGTTCTTCTCCGACGCTCAGCCCGCCGATGGCGTAACCCGGAAACTCAATCGGCAGCAATCCTTGAGCGGAGTACTCCCGCAAGGCCCGGTCTGTCCCCCCCTGCAGAATCCCGAACAATGCCTGATCGGGCCGCTTCTGAGCATCCCGGCAGCGACGGGCCCAGGCTGTCGTCCGCTCGACTGCTGCCCGCATCCGCTCACGAGAGACATCATGCGGTGGGCACTCGTCGAGGCACATGATGCAATCGGCCCCCAAGTCCTCCTGGATCGCCACAGCCTTTTCGGGCGAGAGTTGCAGTAAACTCCCGTCAATGTGGGACTTAAAGACGACCTGTTCGTCATTGATCTGCCGCAGCTCCGCCAGACTGAAGACCTGAAAACCGCCACTGTCGGTCAGGATCGGCCCGTCCCAGTTCATCATCCGGTGCAGTCCACCCAGATCACGAACGACTTCCGGGCCGGGGCGCAGGGCCAGGTGATAGGTGTTCGCGAGGATCTTCTGGACCCCGATCGCCTTTAGCTGCGACGGCCAGACACCTTTGACGGTCGCCTTGGTCCCGACAGGCATAAACGCCGGAGTCTCGATCACCCCGTGCGGAGTTTGCCACAGACCCATCCGCCCGGCGGTACCCGAGTCGGTGGCTTGCAGTGTGAATTGAAAATCGGTGGGCACGGAACAGTCACAAGAGCAGGGCTTCACATTGCAATTCAGGACCAGCCCCGAATTACGCCCGCAGATGCTATCCGCCTCGCCCCCATCAAGCCACCCGCACAACCTCGAAGACCCATCCCAGCTGCCTCCCCACTTCCTCACTCCGCCTTTCACATCCTTGCATCACAAACCAAAACCATAGACAATCGCTCTTCGGCACCTGTAGCTCAATGGATAGAGCATCGGTCTTCGGAACCGAGGGTTGGGGGTTCGACTCCCTCCGGGTGCACTTCTGTAAGTCATTTTGATCGCAATGTTTAGTGTACCTGCTCAGGTGGGGAGGAGCGGTTTTAGTGCTCGGATTCTTCCGTGATTTACGGAGGAATCGAGTCCCGAAGGAACCGCATCGTGCCACTCAAAGCTTTGGGTGTTCCTTCGTACTGTCCGCATAAGCCCCCGGTTCAGGCCTTTGTCTGTATTGCAGGACATGATGGATATCTCGGCCCACACGGATCCCAAGAGATCAAGAACGAATACACGCGTGTCTGACGGAGTGCCAGGTACGCAAGGAAAAGCAGGTCGCAGAAGCCGCGAGCCATAGGGTATACCGTTGACCCTTCAATAGCTGATCGGAAGTGTTGCTGCGTTACCTGGAATTCGGAACGGGGTATTTTACTCGAAGGACGGAGAACCTACGCCGTGATCGGGGAGAGGTGAGACGACCTGCTTCTTTGAAGAACTCCTTCACAATCTGCCGCGAGATGTGTGTGATGCCGATCTGGCGAAGCTCCGCTCAACGTGACGGGAGGTGGTACTCCACAAGCGTGCTTGTCCACAGCGATGTTCCCGATTTCGGAAGCAAATGCGTGTGTTGCGAAGACTTTTCAAAATGAAGGGTGGTAGTTAGGATGCGGCAAGTTGAACGATTCGATGAACTCGACAACTTTGTTTGCTGACCGGACATCCGGAGGCGTGGTTCCTCTCAGTTATGGTTCCGGAACTCCACGAGTCACAGTTTACATGTGATCGATGAGAGGGGCGGCTAGCCATATTTCGCTCGGTACTGCCGAGTCAGGGGCGATGTACTTATCGTCCCATAACTGAAAAACTGGCCATGTCTGACAGCCTGCTACAACGTAGTGTGACGACATCCGTCGCCAGAAACCTGGCCCACACGACGAAGACATCACCCAAGATGATGTCAATCACCCCGAGGTGGCTGCTGAGTCTGCTGCCGTGGGTGCAAGTTGAGGGTGGCACATATCGTGTGAATCGTACGAAGGTTGAACTCTCCAAGGCTCAGCGTATCGCTGTCGAGCTGACTGAAGGCGGCGCAGCAAAGATCCCGTCGCAGGCACTGCGTAGTGTGCCGTTGTTTTACCACGTTCCCGAAGCTGTGTTGACCCGTATGGTTGACCACCTGACAACGGAAGTGGTTTCGCTCGGTAACAAGTTGATCGTGGAAGGCCAGGACCGCAGCAAGTTCTTCATTATTGCTCAGGGGCAAGTCGAGGTCCTGAGCAGCGGTGTGCATGGCAGCGATCTGCGAATCGCGCTGCTGACGGAAGGGGAGTTCTTTGGTGAACTTGATCTGGTGTCGGATAAACCCTCTGAAATCACGGTGCGGACAACGACTCCCTGCGTCCTGTTGACGCTCTCTCGCAAGGACCTCGATGCCGTTCTGGCCGAGGTGCCGAACCTCGAGGGGGATTTCCGCAAGGCAATCGATGACCATCAGGAGCGGGCCTCGATGGTCAACCGCTATGGCGAGCGGAATATCGATTTGTTCTCTGGGTTTGCAGAGAACGTCGAGATCCCTGAGACGTTCGTCGATTACTCCGCAAGTCCACGAGAGTACTCGTTGCAAGCTGTGCAGACTGCCGTGCGGGTCAATACCCGCGTGTCGGATCTGTACAACGGCCCGTTCGATCAGCTTGAAGAGCAGATGCGGCTGACGATTGAGGGGATCAAGGAACGGCAGGAATGGGAACTGATCAATAATCAGCGGTTCGGCCTGCTGCATTCGGTCGATCCGGCAATGCGAATCAGCTCTCGATATGGAGCGCCGACGCCGGATGATCTGGATCAACTCCTGTCGCTGGTGTGGAAGAAGCCCGCGTTCTTTCTCGCCCATCCGAAAGCGATCGCAGCCTTCGAACGTGAGTGTTCGTGGCGGGGCGTTCCTCCACCGACAATCGACCTGTTCGGCTTTCCCGTCCTGACGTGGCGCGGGGTACCGCTCGTGCCATGCGACAAACTCGAAGTCACCAGTCGGTTCCAGTCGAACCAGTGGCTGGGGACGACGAACATCCTGCTACTCCGAGTCGGCGAAGCGGACCAGGGCGTCGTGGGGCTGCATCAGGCGGGAATCCCGGGAGAGATCCAGCCGAGTCTGTCCGCGCGACTGATGGGACTGGACAGCCTCGGCGTCGCGTCTTACCTGCTGACACTCTATTTCTCGTGTGCCGTGTTGACCGACGATGCGATCGGTGTGCTGGAGAACGTCGAGGTCGGGTATTACCACGACTACAACGTTCGCGTATCGACCGGGTTTGATAACGGCCTGGGCATCTAGTCTGTCTGGTCTCTCGCCGCGTGATCGCACCTTGAAGGCGATCGGCTACCTGAATTCATCATCCGACTCCATGGACGAGGTTCCAAAGGATCTAAAGTGAGTGACAACCTTCTACAGCGCAGTGTGACGACGTCGACCGCCCGGAATCTGGCGAACACCACGAAGACATCACCGAAGATGATGTCGATCACCCCGCGTTGGCTGCTGAGCCTGATGCCGTGGGTGCAGGTGGATGGAGGGACATACCGGGTCAATCGGACCAAAGTGGAACTCTCCAAGGCCGAGCGGATCCCGATCGATGTGCGCGATGGTGCTTATTCGTTTGCTCCTGAAGCAGTGCGGAGCGTCCCACTGTTCTCGAAGCTGCCGGAAGCGATCATCACTCGGATGGCGACCGGCTTTAAGCAGGAGGTGGTCTCGCTCGGAAACAAGCTGATCGTGGAAGGTCAGGACCGCAGCAAGTTCTTCGTGATTGCTCAGGGCCAGGTCGAAGTCCTCAGCAAGGGCGCCCACGGCAGCGATCTGCGTATGGCTCTGTTGACGGAGGGCGAGTTCTTCGGCGAGACCGAGCTTGTTTCGGAGAAGCCATCAGACATCACCGTGCGGACGATTACGCCGTGCGTGTTGTTGACTCTCTCGCGGAAGGATCTCGATGCGATTCTGTCCGGTGTTCAGGGCCAGGGCAACGAGTTCAAAAAGGCGATTGATGAGCACATCGAACTGCGTTCAACCGTCAACAAGTACGGCGAGCGTAACATCGATCTGGTGTCTGGATTCGCCGAGAACGTTGAGATTCCCGAGACGTTCGTCGACTACTCATCGAATCCGCGAGAGTACTCGCTGTCAGCTGTGCAGACGGTCGTGCGGGTCCATACCCGCGTGTCGGATCTGTATAACGGCCCATTCGATCAGCTCGAAGAGCAGATGCGGCTGACGATTGAAGGGATCAAGGAACGGCAGGAATGGGAGCTGATTAACAGCAACAAGTTCGGGCTGATCCACTCGGTCGACCCGGCAATGCGGATCAGCACCAGATACGGGGCTCCGACTCCGGACGATCTGGATGAACTGCTCGCTCTGGTGTGGAAGAAGCCCGCGTTTTTCCTGGCTCATCCCAAGGCGATCGCCGCGTTTGAACGTGAGTGTACCTGGCGTGGCGTGCCGCCCGTTACGACAAACATCTTTGGCTTCCCGGTCATTACCTGGCGTGGTGTGCCGCTGATTCCCTGCGACAAGCTGGAAATCAAGAACCGCTACCAGTCGAACCAGTGGTACGGCACGACCAGCATCCTGCTGATGCGTGTCGGCGAAGCAGACCAGGGGGTTGTCGGTCTGCACCAGGCAGGTATCCCCGGCGAGATCAGCCCAAGCTTGTCGGCTCGTTTGATGGGACTCGACAGTCTCGGCGTGACGTCATACCTGTTGACGCTGTACTTCTCCTGTGCAGTGCTGACCGATGATGCGCTGGGTGTCCTGGAGAATGTGGAAGTCGGCTACTACCACGACTACGACCACCGCCCCACCAAGATTAAGTAGGCGACATGTCAGAGAACATCACTCCGGATCTGATCGCGAGAATCGCGTCTCGGCTCTATAACGAAGTGCCGCAGGGTGGCGATCTGCCCGCACAGCCGACGCTGCCGGGGGCAGGGGCACATACCTCCGGTATCCCTTCGGCGTTACCCACGGCCTATGCACCTCAGCCTTATGGGGCTGCGTTGCCTGGAGTGTCTACTGCCGATGTGTTGCCTGTGACAGTGGCCTCGCCGACATCAATCCCTGGGCAGGCTCGCAGCTTGCCGCTGTCGCCGGGGGCTTCGTCTCCGTACTCAGCACTACCGGGTTTTCTCACGGCTCAGCCAACTCCGTCTGCATTCGGCGGACATGCTCCGCATGGTGCAGGTTACGCATTGCCAGGGCTGGGGGCGTCGCAGCCTGTTCCGGCTCAGCTTCAGCCAGCCACTTTTGGTGGATACGGATCACAGGCCTCCCCTCAGGCGGCGCCTGCGAGTGCGTCAGCGGGTGGGGTGAATCTCGATGGCTTGCGGAACTTCGTGCGGCGGGTTCGCTCATCGAACACAACCGGAGGTGAAGGTTACCGGGACTCTGTCGGTCCCGTGTTCGCTCGTCCTCTGAATGCGTCGACGGTCGCTCCAACCCATGGGGCAAGGCCGTTCGATGTGAATGCGATCCGAGCCGATTTTCCGATCCTGCGCCAGATGGTCCACGGTCGACCGCTCGCCTGGTTTGATAACGCCGCAACGACGCAAAAGCCCCAATGCGTGATCGATGCGATCTCGCATTTCTATGAAAACGATAACTCGAACATTCACCGTGCGGCCCACACGCTGGCAGCTCGGGCAACGGACGCATATGAGGGGGCACGCGAGAAGGTCCGGGCGTTCCTGAATGCCTCTTCGGTCAAGGAGATCGTTTTCGTTCGTGGCACGACCGAGGGAATTAACCTCATCGCCAAAACATTCGGCGAGAAGTTCCTCCAACCGGGCGATGAGATCGTTCTGTCGATGCTGGAGCATCATGCCCAGATCGTGCCGTGGCAGATGATTGCCAGGAAGCACGGTGCAGTGCTGCGAGTGATTCCCGTGAATGACAACGGCGAGATCATTCTTGAGGAGTACCAGCGGCTGCTGGGGCCGCGCACCAAGGTGGTCGCACTGGCTCATGCCAACAACAGCCTCGGGACGATCCTGCCAGTGGAGGAGATGACTCACGCCGCCAAGCGGTATGGGGCTCGCGTGATTATCGACGGGGCCCAGTCGGTCGCTCACATTCCGGTCGATGTGCAGCGGCTTGGCGCGGACTTTTACGTCTTCTCTGGTCACAAGATTTTCGGACCCACCGGAATTGGTGCGGTCTTCATTAAGGAAGAGTTGCACGACCTGCTTCCCCCGTGGCAGGGCGGCGGGAATATGATCCGCAACGTGACGTTTGAAGAGACGAGCTTCAGCGATGCTCCCGCCAAGTTTGAAGCGGGGACTCCCAATATCGCCGATGCTGTCGGGCTGGGAGCAGCACTCGATTACGTGAGCGAGCTGGGGTTACAAAACATTGCGGCCTATGAACATGGTTTGCTGATGTATGCGACGGAGCATCTGTCACGCATCAATGGTCTGCGAATTATTGGGACTGCTCGCGAGAAAGTCGGTGTGGTGTCGTTCGTGCTGCCGAACCGTCGGACCGAGGAGGTTGGCAAGCTGCTGGATCAGGAAGGCATTGCCGTCCGGGCCGGACATCATTGTGCTCAACCCTCGCTCCGCCGCTTTGGCGTGGAATCGACGGTCCGCCCGTCTTTGAGCATCTATAACACCTGTGAAGAAATCGACCGGCTGGTGAGCGCGGTGAAGCGAATTCAGAAGATGCCCTAAGTGGTTGCCAGGAAGATGTTTCACCCTAAGTGTCTAGAGCGTCTGACGCGAGATGCTGATGACTGTCGTTGGGCAGAGATCTGTCCTCAGCCGATCTCATTCCCAGGCTGACCCTGAGCCACGTAGCGTAGTCCCTCGAGACCCCACGCCGGCCTTTACCCCCTGGAAAACGCCACCGTTTCGATCGGGCTTACCATCAGCGGGGGGACAGGCCGATGTATGTGCCATCGACATTTTTTAAGCCCCACCTGACGATGGATTTCAGGATCGGGCGGAGTGTCTCGCCTTTTTTTGTCAGGCGGTAGGCATCGCGGCCCGGCACGATGTCCGAGGGGTACTTTTCGACGAGCCCGGCATCGACCAGCTTGACCAATCGATCAGCCAGAATGTTGGTTGCGATTCCTTCAGGGCTTTCCAGGAATTCCTTGTAGTGCGACCGCCCCAGGACCATGTCGCGGATCACCAACAGCGTCCACTTGTCGCCGATGATGTCGAGCGTACAGGCGATCGGGCAGGGTGAACGGCGCCGGTTAGACATCGGGGGTTCCTGAAATTGTCAGAGACTGTGCAAATCAGCATTGACTCTATGCATGACACTTGCATAATGCAAGTTGTTTGTAACTTGCAAAGTGCAAGTGAAGATGGTCTTCTCAGGAATCAAGCCATGTCGAATGTTGTCAGCTACGAAGCCGGCCGATGGTCTGCCCTCGGCGATCATGTGTTTCAGGCTGGATCGCGCAAGGGGTCTGGAAAGGTCTTTCTGAGCGAGCGATTGCAAAGCACCGGGGCTGAGGTGTCGCTGAACCGGCTCGAGGCCGGACAGGGATACCCGTTCCTGCACCGACACGAGACACACGAGGAGATCTACATTGTGGTCTCCGGCACCGGCGACTTCCTGGTGGACGGGCAACAGATTCCTCTGCGTGAAGGGTCGACTCTCCGAGTTGCTCCGAACGGC
Source organism: Planctomycetota bacterium (assembly GCA_003669575.1). Classification (GTDB taxonomy): domain Bacteria; phylum Planctomycetota; class Planctomycetia; order Planctomycetales; family Planctomycetaceae; genus TH-plancto1. The sequence continues at coordinate 14,713 of QWOR01000202.1, forward strand.
GCTCGCTCGATCCGGGCCTCCATGGGGGAACCGCTTTGCTTCCTGTGCATACAGGCTGTCGATGGCACGCTGAAGCAACGCACGGTCGCGGATGGTCGATTGGTCGAGGGTCCCGTCGAGTGGAAGTAGCGATGGAACTGGCCTGATGCACTCTCATGACCACGTCGAGGGACACCTCATGTCGAAACTCAGTGAACATCCCACAGTCATTCACGCCCGGGAAAAACGTGGTGTGCCATTACCCGTTTGTCTCGACCGTGCGGAACTTCGAAAGATCTGCCTCGAAGCTGGGGCCGATGATGTCGGCTTTGTATCGATCGATCGTCCGGAGATCGCTGACCAGCGGGCTGAGATTCTGAACGCGTTTCCGTCGACGCTGACTCTCATCAGTATCGTCTGTCGGATGAATCGTGATGCCATTCGCAGCCCCGCTCGGTCGGTCGCGAATCTGGAATTCCACGAGACGACTGATCACGCCAATCAATCAGCCAGGTTGATCGTTCGGCAACTGGAGGAACGTGGAATTCGGGCTCTCAACCCGGCGTCGGGATTCCCGATGGAGATGGATCGATTTCCCGGACGAATCTGGGTGGTCTCGCATAAACCGGTGGCTGTCGCTGCGGGGCTCGGCCAGATGGGAGTCCATCGCAATGTGATCCACCCCAAGTTCGGGAACTTCATTATTCTGGCGACGGTGCTCGTCGCAGCCTCCGTGGAAGAGCAGTCGTTCCCGATCGATTACAACCCCTGTCTGACCTGCAAGCTGTGCGTGGCTGCATGTCCGGTGGGGGCGATCAAGCCGGATGGCGAGTTCGATTTCAGTGCCTGCATGACGCACAACTACCGTGAGTTCATGAATGGATTCACGGACTGGTCGGAGACCATTGCGGAGAGTCGGAGCGCGATCGATTATCGTCACAAGGTCACTGACCAGGAATCCGCCTCAATGTGGCAGAGTCTGGCGTTTGGTCCGAATTACAAAGCGGCGTACTGTCTGGCAGTCTGCCCCGCGGGAGAGGACGTGATTCAACCATTCCTCGAAAAACGAGCTGAGTTCGTGGCGGAGACCGTCCGCCCATTGCAGCAGAAGTCGGAGACGATCTATGTCGTCCCTCAGTCCGATGCGGAGGCTTACGTCGTCCGCAAGTTTCCGCACAAGAAGATCCGGCGGGTGAGCGGTCTTCGTCCTTCGACGATCGCCGGGTTCATGGCGGGGCTGCCACTTGTTTTTCAGCCGGGGCAGTCGAAGGGGCTGGACGCGGTTTACCACTTCTCGTTTCACGGAGCGGAAACCGTTGACGCCACCGTGACGATTCGCAATCAGACGCTGGATGTCCAGAGCGGCCATGTGGGAGAGGCCGACTGCTTTGTCAGAGCCGATGCGGCGACGTGGCTTGGTTTTCTGCGCAAGGAAAAGAGCATCGTCTGGGCGATCATTTGCAGGAGAGTCAAAGTCCGTGGCCCACTTTCCCTGCTGACTCGTTTCGGCCAGTGTTTTCCTTCGTAGCTTGAAATATCGGAATTGGGCCCGCGTCAACCAGGACATGGGGGCTATCGTGTTACTCAATCATTTCGTACTGCCGGAGTACCACAGTGGCGTCGTAGAGCGCCGACGTGGCCATGCCGCCGGTGTCGACTGTCGCGTGGAAGCGATTGGTCAGTTCCGTGGGGTGATCCCATTGCGACGCCACGATTTGATAGACCGACCAGTCGGCGTCAGAGGCATCGCCGTGTCGAGCGTCGAGGCGGCGATGGGCGACATCTGACGGGGCGGTGCATTCGATCCATACGCAACGCACGCCGCATTCAATCGCGAGCTGAATGAATCGCTGGCGAGTCTCTTCGTGCTGGAACGTGGCGTCGACGATCACGCGTCCTCCCGTCATCAGCCTCTCCCGGGCCCGGCGGTAGCACTCATCGTAAATCTGCTCCTTCCCCGCTGCGGAATAGGGTGGGGCGGGGAGTGATTTGTCGACTGCTTGCAGTTCCTTGCGGACGACATCGGTCCGGATGATATCTGTGAAGTCAGCTGAGGTCGCCATCTCGCGGGCGAGTGTCGACTTGCCAGTCCCCGGGAGACCCGACACCAGAACGAGAGCGGGTCTGCGACTCGGCATCTCCAACTCCGACAGCGCCCAGAACCAGTGAGCATGCGAGCGGGCCAGAGACTGTTTCCGTTCCGAGGCCGAGATCTCGGGCTCATCGCACAGAATCGCAGCCACCTTCGCCCGCACGGCGGAACGATACGCCATGAACAGCGGCAGCAATGCCCGCCCGCTCTGGTCACGGGTGGCAGTGAAATATGCATCACTGAATGCGTCCGCCAGGTCACGACGCCCGACGAACGACAGCTCCATAATCAGGAACGCGACATCGGCCACGACATCAATGCGTCTCAGCGCGGGGTCAAACTCAATCCCATCGAGGATCGACATATCACCCGTCGGCTGTCGGTCAGGGAACAAATAGACATGGTCGAGCCGCAGATCGCCGTGCAGTTCGCGAATGTTGTCGGATTGTGCCCGCTTCTGGAGAGTCGCATCGAGTCGATCCAGCCACTCATGCG
>QWOR01000212.1 GCA_003669575.1 Planctomycetota bacterium
CGCTGCAGCTGGTGAGCAAAGTGCCGCGTCCTGGCGAAGAGCACAATCCCGGATGTGTTGGCATCGAGGCGGTGCACCGGACGCGGGTTGTAGGGAGCGTAGACTTCCCCCAGGATTGATGTCAGCGTGTTACGGTTAAAGCGGCCACACGGATGCATCGGCAGCGGGGCGGGCTTGTGGACGATAATGATTGCTTCGTCCTCATACAGAATACGAATGTCGGCGTTGACATCGGGTTCGCTTGAGGCTGGGTGCAGGTGCAGGTAACGATCACCGCCCCTGACGATGTGGTCGGCGGGGACCGCAATCGGATCGGGGCCTTCCATTCCTTCGGGGACAACACGTTTGAGGAGGTGCCCCGACTCGCACGTTTGCAGCCATTCCTCTCGCGAGATGTGCCCCAGAATCCCGCACAGGCAGTCGATCAGCGGTTGCCCGTCATAGGCTGCCGGGATGTTAAAGGGGCGTTCATTCGCGTAGATCCGGCTGCCGGGGAGCGGGTGAGTCGCGGTGTGGATAGCGGCGTTTCGCTCGGCGACCTGTTGAGCCTGCTGAGCTTCCGTGGGGACAAAGCAGTAGGGACACGAGACCTTGATGACGTAGCGAGGGTCTGCCTGTTCTTCTGCGGTCAGTGGCGACTGGCAGGCGTAGCACTGCACACTCTCCGACTCATCGAGTGACGGATCGAGTCCCACTCGATCATCAAAGACGAAGCACTCCCCATCGTAATGGGCGGAACCACAGTCCTCGAAGTACTTCAGGATGCCGCCTTCCAGCTGGAAGATGTTTTTGTACCCCTGCATCTCCATGAAAGGCCCCGCCTTCTCGCAGCGGATTCCCCCGGTGCAGAACATGACAACGGGCTGTTCCTTCAAGTCTTCCGGAAGCGTGGCGACTGCTGCGGGAAACTCGCGGAACTTTCGGATCGGGAACACCATCGCGTCCCGGAAAGTTCCGAGCTTGATCTCATAATCGTTCCGCGTATCCAGCAGCGTGATCGGACGACCTTCATCGAGCCAGCGTTTCAGTTCGGCTGGCTGCAGCTTGGGCGAAGGCTTGCCCACGGGGTCGACTCCTTCGATCCCGAAGCTGATGATCTCCTTCTTGATCTTCACCAGCATGCGACGGAATGGCTGGTGTTCGCTCTCGCTGTACTTGGCCTGCAGCTGTTCCAACCCGGGGATCGTGCGCAGATCGGATAGCAGTCGCTCGACGTTCTCATTCATGCCGGCGACGAAGAGGTTGATCCCCTCGGTGCTCAACAGAATCGTCCCGCGCAGCTCCAGCTCCTTGCACAGGGCCGTCAGACGCTCCCTCAGGGCCTTGAGGTCGGTCAGGGACGCGAAGCGATAGGCGGCAATGTTCGTAAACATGGGCATGGGCAGAGATGGCAAGGACGAGCAGGTGTGGCCCTCCATTCTCCTGTGCACCCGACCCAACAGCAACTGTGCGATTCTGTTGTGCGACGTGTACTCGGTTTTGAGAGCGGCGAACTCTTAATCTTCACACGGCAACGAACGCATCATCGCCCTCACTCTTGCCGAGTCGATCGTGGGGGAGTGAGTGTGAAAAAACTGATGTTCGCCGAGTCTGTCACTGGGCGTTTACTTCTTCACCGGTCCCCCTTGCTTCACCGGCAAGGGCTGGCCCAGCGTGTCTCTGTTCGGCTGGAACCCATCTCCGGCGACATCAACGAAGATCGGGTTGCCGATGGCGGTGGGTTGCTGCTTTCCATACTCCGGGCCTGCGGTCGGACCAATGGTGGTCTTCTCGCTGGCAGCCACCACGATGAGGTGGGCGTCCTGGTCGAGTGTCAGCGGAATCTTTCGGTCGAACTTGATCACGCCGTTGGCAAATACCTCAGGGTGTTTCTCCCGGGTGTAGTCGTGACCAGAAACGATGCGACCATTGGTCAGCACGAACACCCGGTCGATGTCGATCCAGTTCGGGCATTGCACCCGGATCGACAGCTCGACCGACTTTGATTTGGCGATCAGCGATTGTCCGCAAGTCACCCGACCGTCAGTACCCGGCTCTTGGGCCCAGACTTCCAGAAACGGACCGTTCGACATGATCAACCGACCCTGCTCGCTGGCATGGACCATCTCCAGCGTGTCGATCCTGGCGGGATCATCGGTCGACGACTGAATCCAGTTGCGAATTCCTCCCGACCCGTGGAAGTTGTAGTGGGCGTCGGTGTTCACCACCCCGTAAACCTTGTGCCCCTGGTTCAACAGCTGGAGCCAGTTGAAGACGGTGTTGTTGTAGAGTTTTTCGTTGTAAACCTTGGTCGGCTGCATGTCGAGGATCGTGTGCAGCGGATGGACTTCCATCACATCCATGAAGGCGAACCCTTTGGTGTATCCTTCATCGGGTTCACCATCACCATTGCGATCATAAAAGAGCCATCCGACATCGGGATGGTTCTGTTGAACGAGTTTCTCGCTGCGATTGTCCCAGAGGGCCAGACGCTCGATCTGGACTTCCGGACTGTCATCGTAAGTCGGCCCGCCCCCATCCTGCTGGTGTGGATGGTGATGCAATGGGAATGCGTTCTGATGATTCAGGGGAAGCGGCGTCCCGGTCATCTCCATCCCGGTGCAGGTCGCCATGAACGGGCGAATCTTGAGTTTGTCGATATGTTCGTCGTAGCTGCTGATGCGGTTGTGTTCCGTACAGGGCGCGAACTCGATGTGCTCACTGGTGAGGTTAAGCACCCGCCCCAGCTGGCTGGTCGTGTTGTCTCCAGAAGGGGAGGCATGGCTGTGGAAATCTCCACTGACCCAGCCCGTGGTGTCGACGACACGCGGGAGCCTGGCGATCAACTCAACCGTTTTGCCAGCTTCCACGACCAGATCGACGACCGCGGAATCGTATTCGGGACCGCGACTGATGCGGGCTTTGTAAGTGCCAGGTGCCAGCTGCTGTTGAAACTCTCCGTTGGGCGTGTAACGCAGGTTCCGGACACCGAACTCTGCGGTGTCGGGGCCGAAGTGAGGAGCAGTCATCCCCTCAGGAACATCAAAGGAGACCTTGCAAGGCATCGGCCGGCTGTCCCCATCAGTGATCCTGGCGACGACGGTTCCGGGCTCGAAGTCGTGTATCCGGATTGCCTGCGATTGCTCGATGGCGGGTTCGATCTGGAGGGGCAGGTTCTCGCCGACGACAGCGCCGTTAAACAAGACTTTCAAGACGTACGCCCCTGGCTTGAGCGATGTGCTGAGTTCGCCCCGATCATTGCTCACGATCGTGCCAAGCAACTGGTCTGCCTGTCGGATCTCCGCACGAGTGAAGGGCAGCCGTCGTCCCGTCGACGACTGAATCGCCAGCGTGGTCCGCACATGCGGCTCACTGCTGAGTGCCGCCACTGCCTCGGGAAGTGTGGCGGCAGCTGTGATCTGACGCGTCTGAGTGAAACTACCTCCCGCAGGAATCTCGATTTCGTCGTTCATCGCGCCGTCGATCATTTTCAACACGGTCGTGCGTGGGTCGCTGTTGGTCAGCAGCTGTCGCCCCGGAGCTTCGATGGCGTACGCCTGATGCCAGAATCGGTCTTCGATCGTGAACTGAGAAGCTGTGCCGTCTGCTCCCTTGAGGACATCTTCGTTCTTGGTGTCGTAACGCAGGTCGTCGATCAGCTTGACCTTGAGTGGGGCCGCTGTCTCGTTGCGGAAGGTACTCGTCACTTCGAGAGAGTGGCTGTCGGCGGTCAGCATGTACCGGGTGTCCACCGCTGGCTTGCCTTCACTGGCAGCCGATTTCACGGTGATCGTCGCAGACTGAGGGTCGCGCAGGACGGTCACCTGATCCCCCGGCAGGGACTTGCCGGAACTGTCGCTGGCCATCCACTCCCGGTAGGCATAGTCGCGCTGGCCGGGGTAGAAGGCACTCAGCTGGTCACTCTGGTTCTCACGCGTGGTCAGGTCGATCAGCGTCCCGGCGTTGCTCTTGACGAAGACATTGACGTTCCGTGTCGAGATCGGTCGCCCGATCACAGCCACGAGGTTGCGATTGCGGATCACCAGATCACCGATGATGGCGTCGGCCTCCTTCCCACGGGGAGCTGTGGCGTCCCAGTTCTCATCGGTCAACCGGATGATCTCAACCGGTGCGAGTTCTTGCTCCTGGCTGGAGACGACACACCACATAGCGCCAAGGAGCAGTACGACAACGACAACGGGAAACGAGGTTTTCATCAGCTGAGCCTTGCCGAGGGTCTGAGGGGGAGTCCACAGTACCAGAGAAACTAACTCTCGCTGGCAGCGGTGGCAACCAGACGCAGGGGTTGTGCCGTAACTAACACCTGGCACGATTTCTCGGGGTGTTGCCCGAACGCCACATCGTCAGGTAGCTGTCTTAACCCAACTATCCCGCATGAAGGGAAGACTCTTCCCCGAAATCCTGATTGCCAAGTGTGGGCCAGCGACACATATTTGAGGGCATTCGACTCGGAGACTGACTCATGAAATTTGCGGGATTCTTTGATCTGTTCCAGCGCCGCCCGGCGCAGACAGGCCCGCAACGGGTTCATTTGACGAATATCTCTCGTAGCACTGCGCGTTCGATCACGCGTACCGGGCTGTTTCTAAAACGACGCATCTGGCTCTTCCCTGTGCTCGCGGTGGTTGTGCTCGCCCTGATTGGCTGGGGAATGCGGCGGGCCATCGAAACCACCATGAAGGAGAACTTGAAGAGCGAGTTGGAGACGCTCCTCAATGTCGAGACGGCGATGCTCGATACGTGGATTCGAGTTCAGCTTTCGAATGCCGAAAGTGAGGCGAACGCCGTTGAGACTCGCGAGCTGTTTCAAAAACTGCAGACTGAATTTGATTCCAGTGGTCCTGCGAAGGGATCACTCAAAACGTCAGAACTGCAGAAGGACCTGAGGAAGCTGCTCGCTCAAGTCATGAGCGCACACGGATACCATGGCTACATCGTCGTCGACAAGTCGATGGTGATTCTCGGTGCATACACCGATGAATTGATTGGTTCGCCGGCCCCGAAACAGTTTGAACCATTCATCACCCAGGCACTCAAGGGCGAGTCTACGGTTTGTCCCCCATATTCGAGTCTGGTGATGCTCAAGGATGAGTTCGGGCAGCTGCGGAGTGGTGTGCCGACCATGTTTGTCTGTGCTCCGATCCGAGATGCCAATTTTCAGGTGATCGGGGCGATCGGGCTTCGCATTCGTCCTGAACTGGAATTTACACGAATTCTCCAGCTTGGCCGTATCGGAACGTCAGGGGAAACCTATGCGTTCAATGCGTCTGGGACGATGGTGTCCAACAGCCGGTTTGACGAGGATCTGATGTTGCTCGGGTTGATTCCGGATAGTGAATACTCCCGGTCCATTCTGAACCTCCAGCTGCGAGATCCCGGCGGAAATCTGAAATCCGGGTTCCGTCCGAAGCAGAGAAGGAGTTCCCTCCCACAGATTAAGATGGTCGAACAGGCGACTCGTGGAATATCGGGAGTTGATGTGGAGGGGTTCAACGATTACCGGGGAGTGCCGGTGATTGGGGCCTGGCACTGGTATGACAAGTATGGTTTTGGCATCGCGACCCAGATGGATTTCGACGAGGCCTACCGTACGTTGACAATCTTGAAACGAACTTTTTGGGGGCTGTTCGCGCTATTGGGGTTAAGCTCCATCGCGATCTTCGTGTTTACTCTGATCCTGGCTCAGATGCAGCGGGAGGCTCAGAAGCAGGCGATCGCCTCGCAGAAACTGGGCCAGTATCGACTCGAGGAGAAACTCGGCTCCGGAGGAATGGGAGTGGTGTACAAGGGCGTACACGCCATTCTGCGTCGTCCGACGGCGATCAAACTGCTCCACGTCGAGAAGGTCAACGACAGCTCAATCGAGCGTTTTGAGCGTGAAGTTCAGATTACCTGTCAGCTGAATAATCCCAATACAGTGGCGATCTACGATTACGGTCGCACTGAAGAGGGGCTGTTCTACTATGCGATGGAGTATCTCGACGGGATCGACTTGCAGAACCTGGTCGAGAAGTACGGGCCACAGTCGGAGGCCCGCGTCATCCACATCCTGGAACAGATTTGTGGATCTCTCTACGAAGCCCACTCGCTGGGGCTGGTCCACCGCGACATCAAGCCCGCCAACATCATGCTCAATCGCCGTGGCGGCGAACCAGATGTCGTGAAGGTCCTCGACTTCGGTCTGGTGAAGGCTCTCGATGATGACAAGCAGGCCAATCTGACAGCTGCCAATTCGATGACGGGGACGCCGCTGTATATGTCACCAGAATCGATCCAGACTCCGAATTCAGTGGATGGTCGTAGCGATCTCTACGCGGTCGGAGCTGTGGGGTATTTTCTGCTGACGGGACACCCGGTCTTCGAGACAAACAGCATTGTGGAGCTGTGCCAGCAGCATGTGTCGGCAGTTCCGATCCCGCCAACGGAGCGATTGGGAGCCCCTGTCTCAAAGGAACTCGAAGCCGTCCTGCTGGCCTGTCTGGAAAAATCGCGAGCCAAGCGACCGCAGACAGCTCGCGACCTCGCCTCCATGCTGGCGAAGTGTCCCACCGCCAACAGATGGTCGGTTGACGAAGCGGACGCCTGGTGGGGCCGTCACGAGCGAGGTGTTGTGTCCAGCAGCAGTACGAGTAACTCGCTCAGTGGTTCATCGAAGTCCACGAGCCAGCAGCACGAGCGGACCTTCGTGACTGATGTGGAGTAGTCCAGCGATTACTTCCCGACGTTAACATAGACCTTCAGGTGCTGAGCGTCACCCAGCAGGTCCATGATCTTCTTCGGGTCGCCAAATCCCTCGACGGGAGTGGTCAGGATACGTTGCGTCACGCCGGGGAACATGACCTCGCCGAGTGCCAGATCAGCCAGGCCCTGAGCGAAGTGGTGGCGGTTGCCGTTCACCGAGCCGACCAGCAGCTTGTTGCCCAGCACCCATTCCAGGTTAATCACATCTCCAGGCACTTCGATGGTCTTATGACCGCCGGTGACGCTCGTCCAGACCAGAGCCCCGTTGATATTCAGGATCCGCATGCTGTCGAATGCGACCCGGCTGGAGCCCGTGGCCTCAACGATCAAGTCGGGCTTACCAACCCGCTTCACCAGATCGTCGAGCGAGGTCTCCTGTGTACTGACATAGGTCGCACCGTACGCCTGGCAGATCTCTTCTTTCAGACCGGGGTTCGCTGTTCGAGCCACAGTGTAGACCTGCAGTCCTCGCAGCCGCAGCATCAATGTTGTGAGCAGCCCGATCTGACCAGCCCCCATCACGAAGGCGACCTTCGGCTCCCAGACCTGCAATCGCTTCTGGGCGAGGTAGGCCTGTTCGATCGCCTTGGCACAGACGCTGGCTGGTTCGGAGAGGACGCCCAGGTGCTTCAGACCTTGGGGAACCTTGACGACGAACTCGGCATCGTCGACCCACTTTTCGGTCATGTAGCCGTGACGCAGGTTGATCCCGCGTTCGTAGTACTCCTCGTGCCCGGTGATGTCGTTTCGACCAATCAGGTCATACAGAGTCGGACCTGGTCGGCGAACCGTACAGGTACAGTAGTCCCCCGGCTTCACATGCTTGACGGCCGGGCCGACAGCCTCGACCACGCCGAAGACTTCATGCCCCAGAACCAGGAAGTCGAACCCATCCGGCGCGCGGCCATAGAGGGCTTCGTTGATCTCCATATCCGTCGCGTCGACCCCGACCTGCAGTGTTCGCACCAGAACCCCGCGTCCGTCGGGAATACAGTCGAGTTTGGGCTCGGGAAGCTCTGCAATATGGGCGGAGTGTTTGATTCCTGGGCGGACTGCCAGCGCACGCATGACGCGTTCCAAGCGAAAAGTGAGGGGGGATCCGGAGATGGGAAAGGGCTTTGTATTACCCAGTATGAGGACGAGCTGGGGCAGTTTAAGGCACCGCAGACCACTTCGCCATGCCGCCGGGTGAGCCTCTCGGGGAACGGCTGTGCGAATCGCGAATCGCCACCAAGATCGACTGGAAACCGTGAAAATACCTCACTGCGCTGAGGTTGTCAGAGCGGCTTCAATTCGGTGGAAATCGATGTGTTGTCAGTTGTGGGAGATGGCGTGGCGTCAAAGTGACGGCGCTGCCGTCCTGAACTCCTCTTTCTCCACTCGCTTTGATTTGTTACCACTCCACCCGGGGCTCGCTCGGCCTCACACGGAGTTGGGGTTGTCCCCGCGAAGGAAACAATGCGTCATGGATCGGCAACTCGAAAAGTGGTTTGGATTTCTGTTCTTCGGACTCGTCACTGTCACGGGTCTGAACGCAGCTGAGCCGTTGGCGAACGTCAGCGCCGTCTTGCAGAACTGGGAAGCCACGAGCGGTGATCGAGGGCGAGATGGCGCGATCGTTCGTGCCCTGCAACCGATACTCGGGCCATTGCGTGCAGATGATCTGCAGAAGCGATTCACCTGGAGCCAGCCCAGCCCGTCTGAGTTGCAAGCTGTCCCGTGCGATTCCATGGAGCAGCAGTTCCTGCCGAGCGTGCACATCACCCTCAATGAAATGGGATTACCACATTCGGTCGCCGTCGGAACTCTCCGCCAGGAGATCCGTGACCTGGTCCGTGTTCAGATGGCCAAGATCGCCGCACGCGAAGCTGTCACGGACGACAATGGGATCGTCCCCGCCTCCTTTGACGCGGAGCGTGGGGCCGCTGGCAAGACAGCAATCACTCCCCGAGTCTCCGATGTACTCACCCGCTGGGTCGCAGCCTCTCAATCCTCGAAGGCCGTTCGTGCGACCTTCCACCGTGCCGACTACGACTCGGCCACCGAAGTCGAAACGTACTCCACGGGAACGTTCATCTTTGCCGCTCCCTATTCCGGTCTGTATCTCTCGCAATCCGATTCCAAAGCCAAACCGACAAGTACTCGTGTGGGACTCGATGGAAAATCCTATACCCAGCTGCCTGGGCCGGAAATGATGCTGGTGTGGGACAAGAACCAGCTGATGCAGGTCGACAACCTGATGCATCGCTATGAAGTCCATCAGCTTCCCACCTCGGCCAAAGAGCTCTTGTGTGGTGGTTCGTTCGATGCTGTGTGGCAGACCCTGATCGCTCCGCAGAGTGCCTTGCCGATGATTGTGGGTCTGCAGGAAAAAGAACTGCGAGCCAACTACAACTGGTCCCTGATCTCCGATGATCAGAAGGCGATCGTCCTGCACGGAACTCCGGTCGCCGGGGCCGATGCCATGCTCTATCAGGGAGCTCAGATCGTCATTGATCCCGCGACATTCCGGACGCGTGCCACCAGGATATTCGACATTACCGGGTGCAGAGAAACCGTCCACGAGTTCAGCATACAAGTCGCAGCCCAGGACGTGGCCGTTCTGAATGGGTGGCAACCCGACTTATCAGAGTTCGATCGCTTCGGCGAAATTCCGAGCGTGGAGCCAGCTGCATATACTGAGACCGCTTCCGAGGAACTTCCTCCTGCCCCACCGGCGGCATTGCCGCCCGTCGAGTAACTCAGCCCCGACGACGAGCAACCAGGCCCGCGAGATAGCCCGCTTTAAAGCCCGCGTCGATATTCACGACTGCGATATTCGCCGCGCAGCTGTTGAGCATGCTGAGCAAAGCGGAAAGCCCCTGAAAAGAGGCCCCATACCCGATGCTCGTCGGGACGGCAAACACCGGACAGCCAACCCAACCGCCGACAACCGAGGGCAGGGCTCCCTCCATTCCAGCCACGACGACGAGAGCGTCCGCTTCACGTAAACGGGGAACCTGCCGCAGTAGACGCTGCGGTCCGGCGACTCCGATATCCATGATCAGGTCGCACTCCACTCGCATCCATTTCAGGGTTTCGAGGGCCTCTTCCGCGACGGGTCGATCACTCGTTCCAGCGGTGACCACCCACGCCTTGCCCGACAGCGGAGCCTCCCCTGTCGCCGGAGCCAGCCGGACCGTTCTGGCGAGTGGGTTATGAACGGCACTCGGAAAACGTGTGCACAGGGCAACTGCCTGCTCTTCGGTGGCCCGGGTGATGAACGCCGACTGGCCGTTCTGGTGAAGGTGGGCGAATGCCTCGACCACGTTGTCGATCGACTTCCCCGGCCCGTACAGCACCTCGGGAAATCCGCATCGCTCCGCACGCCCCAGATCAAGCTGGAGCCCCGGCAGGAAATCAATCTCATTCGGATCTGTTGTCGACATGTGGGCAGTCTAGCAACGTTTTCTTCAACAGGGATGAAGTTCAATAACTGATCATGAAAGTCCAGCGTCCATGACTGGGTAGCAAATTCAGCTCGCCTGTTGATCTGTGTGCGTCCCTTAAATCCGTGTCCCTTACTACAGTCAATTGCAGGTCGGGTTCGTACACAGATTTCACGGATGCAAACAGATCCAAGGGCCAGCGGACTCCCTCAGTTCGCACTGAAGTCCGGAGGGAACTTCCGTCCCGAACCGGGCTCCTGCTTTTCACGTTGCTGCTCACGCAGGATCTCCAGGAGCAGGTCGGTGCGGACATCGACGTTGTTCTCGGCCAGAATCGAAATCATCGTCTCGGTTGGAATCTTCAGCGAACTGGAGATCAGGTCGCTCAGTACACCCAAAGGCAGATCCTTCAGGGCATTCTCGGTCGTTTCCCGGTTTCCGTCGGCACCCGGGAGCGTGGCGATCAGTGTCTCGAGCAGTTCCGCGCGACGGTTGCCCCGGTGGATCTCGGGTGTTTCCGAATACTTGTCGTACTTCAAATCGAGCTCGACTTGTCGATAAGGCGTCTTGGTCAGTCTCTCGGCTTTGATGCGGGCCCGGCAGAGTCCGCGGATGACAATGATGTACTTGCCATCGTCCATTTCCCGCTCGAGCATGACACGCCCGAGGCACACTTCAGGGTACACGGGAGCGGTCTTTGTGACGTACAGTGAGTCCCAGTTCGGCTTCAGTGTCCCGATCGCGATGAGTCGCTCGCCGTTCAACACGTCGGCGATCATCGTGCGATAACGTGGCTCAAAGATGTGCAGAGGCTGTGTCACCTGCGGAAACAGCACGAAGTCTGGGAGCGGAAAGAGCGGGGCCACTCCGCTGAACTCCGACAGATCTTCCACCAGCCCACTCGGCTCATTCATCATCAGAACTCCCATACAGCTGGGGCAATGTCTCCACTCCGGGAGCAATAAACCCCGCTGGAACACCCGCTCGCAAGGGCTCAAAACATGCTGCCAGATCGACTCGCAACCGATCGAGGTCGATCCCGCGGAACGCAGCTCCGTAGTCGGCCAGATAGCGCAGCGACGAGACATGCATCTTGCGAGCACCCGCCGGATTGCCTTCCGACAGGTGGAACAGACTTACGGCGGCATGCAGCAGCCCCTGGTAAAAGTCGCGGTCCTCTCCGACCGTGTCTCCCCACAACTCCTCCAGCACATCGTGGCAGTCGAAATACTCCCGCTCATTGAACAACCGCACAGCCTCTTCCAAGGTCGCCGGCAGCGGGGCGTGTGAGGAGTCTTCCGTCATTGATGTCCAGAGTCAAAAGGAGAGCCGCGTTCGACTCTCAACAGCAGTAGAATCTCGTCTGACCAACCCGCAGCGTGAACGCAGGCGAGTTGTCATAACGATCATCGTGCCTGAGAACCATGCGACTGATCGGATGCTCACGCCCGATGTGTTGTTTGGCTCTCCGCGTCCTGTGTCAGGAATCTCATGGCCTCTCTTGTCGAGAGGGCGGGCGAGTCGCGATTCTACGGGCGTTCAAAACCGGTTGTCCACGACCGAACTGACCCGTTGACGCCGAATTCCAGGAGCCGTGCGTGCCTTCCCGAAACGATGCCCGAAAGCAACAGGCACTGCAAATTGCCCGAGCTCTGGAGAAGACCTATGGCGACGCCGAATGCGCGTTGATCCATTCGACGCCGTTTCAGTTGCTCACAGCCACGATCCTGTCAGCCCAGTGTACGGACGAGCGGGTCAACTCGGTCACTCCGCGATTGTTTCAAAAGTACCCCACGCCCGCTGCACTCGCCGAATCCACCCAGGCTGATGTCGAATCGATCATCCAGTCGCTCGGATTCTTTAGGGCCAAAGCCACGAACATCCGCGGTATGGCGCGTCAGCTCGTGGAGGAGCATGACGGCGAGGTCCACCGTACTCTTGACGAGCTGGTCAAACTCCCCGGAGTCGGCCGCAAGACTGCCAACGTCCTGCTCGGTACGGCCTTTGGCATTCCCAGTGGGGTTGTCGTCGACACCCATGTCCGGCGGATCACCGGCCTGCTGGGGCTGACGAAACAGACCGATCCCGTGAAGATCGAGAGCGACCTGCAAAAACTCCTGCCGCCGTCTGAGTGGATTCAGTTTTCCCACCGTCTCATTCACCATGGCCGCCGCATCTGCATCGCCCGCCGCCCGCGCTGCACCGAATGTCCGCTGCTGCCGCTCTGCAACAGAACCGGCCTCCCCAAGCTGGATTAAACCACCATCTCATCTGCCTTTCTTTGTCTTATGTTCGAACGCCGAATTCATTGAGAATGCCCGCGCATGCTTGTGATTCAATGGAAAAAAGATGTGAACAGAAGCGAAGCAAGGGAAGCAAGAAGAGTTGTGGTGGGCGTCGGTTCAAATCTCGAGAACAGTACCACCTCATGGGCGTTGGCAGGTGGTATTTCGAAAATGACCAATACGGATCGCTGACGCGTAGGCTGAACACCGTGGAGGTGGTTCGTTATACTTCCACCGCCCTCCGCCAGCTCGCTCCCCGCCCCCTTGCCGTAAACCCCGCCCACTATGTGGTACGCCCTCTCAGCAGCGATGCTGTTTGCTGTCTCTGCTGTCTGTGGTCAGAGCTTGAGCCGCCAGATCGGAGGCGTGACGGCGAATTTCTTTCGCATCACGATCGCCTGCTCATCGCTGGGGCTGGTGACCTGGTTCTTTTTTCCGGGCCAGATCCACACATCTTCGTTTCCGTGGTTCGTCGTCAGCGGAGTTCTCGGATTCGGGCTCGGTGATGTCGCTCTGTTTCTGGCCTATCCACTGCTCGGCGCCCGGACTGCGGTGCTGGTGAATCTCTGTTGGGGGACCCTCGTGGGAGCTCTGGCCGATTGGCTCCTGATCGGGACTCAGCTTTCCACTCCCGAGATCGCAGCCGCAACGCTCACACTCTCGGGAGTGGTACTGGCGATGCACCGCGAGGACGAACCGTTCCAGTGGAACGCAGGATTGTTTCTCAGCCTCTTTTCCGGGACCTGTGGCGGGCTGAGCCTGACATTGAGTCGCATGGCTTTGGGGATCGCTCAGGCAGCGAACCAGCCGATTTCAGGACCGGTGCAGGCCTTCCAGCGTACGGTCGGAGGACTGGTCATCGGGTGGATCGCGTTCGGCTTCCTGCGTTACTCGGCGAAAGGGAAGCCGATCTTTCCGCGTGGGACCTCGCCCGTGAAGCTTCCGCCCTTGATCCTGGCTTCATCCACAATTGGCCCGGTGATCGGCGTCAGTATCATGCAGGTCGCGTTGCAGCAGGTTGGCAGCAGCGCGATCATTTCGGCGATCTCTTCGACCGTCCCGATCATGCTGCTGCCCATCTCCCGGTATATCGATCATAGAGCACCGACCCGACTCGCCATCATGGGGTCGTTCCTGGCCGTGGGGGGAGTCGCCGCTATGGCCTACCTGCGGTCCCGATGAGCTGTCGCGGACGAACGTACCCCACTGCCTTCGGTTGAAGAATGATCGAACGGCACTCGACTCACGGGGAGGTCTGAGCCGTGGCCCGATCCTGGATGTCGTAACACAACACGGTGTTTTGTTCCCGCAGGTAGAGCTTTCCATCCAGGATCACAGGATGGGTCCAGCTGGGACGCTCACCGCTGTTAGGTACGGTGAACTTGCCCAGTTCCACGAAATCAGCGGAGTCAGCCTTCGCGAGAACCATCGTTCCGTTCGCAAAGTGCATATAGAGGCATCCGTCCCCCGCAGCCATGGCGATCGAACCGTTGCCCGAGGCACGTTTCCTCCAGAGCACGTTCCCCGTTTTCAACTCCGCGCAGAACGGGACTCCCGTGTCATCCGAGTCGCCGTAGAGGTAGTCGCCGACCAGCACAATCCCGCCATGTTTGTTGGCGAGCTTCGGATCGATCGGGTAGATCTCTTCCATGGTCACGCCACCCTGTCCGTCTGCTTTTTGACGCAGCAATGCGCCACCACGTTTGTAACCCGCGGCAATAAACACCAGGTCATCACGCACGATCGGAGTGGGGATAACAGCTGTGGTGCGGTCGAGTTTGTAGGACCAGAGGAGTTTCCCGTCGCTGGCCCGCACGCCCAAGGCGCCACTTCCGGTTGTCTGCACGTAGACGCGCACGTCGCCAATCGTGG
Source organism: Planctomycetota bacterium (assembly GCA_003669575.1). Taxonomy (GTDB): domain Bacteria; phylum Planctomycetota; class Planctomycetia; order Planctomycetales; family Planctomycetaceae; genus TH-plancto1. The sequence goes on from QWOR01000212.1 coordinate 14,327, forward strand.
AAATCACGATCGACGCGTGACCCGCTCCGATATCCCCCTCGCGGACAGTCTTCCAGACCGTTTCTCCCGTCAGCTTGTTCAGTGCAATCATCGTTGTCTGATCACCACCTGGTGTGCAGACGAGTACGTCTCCATCGATGAGCGGAGACTCGCTATAGCCCCAGTTGTCGGCCTTCTTACCACCAAAGTCCTTGGACAGGCTCTTGCTCCATTTCTTTTCCCCAGTCTTGGCATCGCAGCAGATCAATTCGCTGTGCGCGGTCAATGCGTAGACACGATCACCATCAACCGTGGGCGTGCTGCGTGAGCTTTGCCAGGTGGGCTTCCCCTCCTGCCAGGCAGCTCCCAGCCGTGTGGCCCAAACCCGCTTGCCGTCCTGTCGCTGGAGGCAGATCAGGTATTCGTCCTTGTCTCCCACATCGGCGATTTCGTCACCCAACAGGAACATGGAATCACCCACCACAGCCGGGGTGGTGTAACCGCGGCCCGTGCCCTCAGTCTTCCAGACCAGAGGGGGTCCCCCCTCGGGCCAGGACTGTAGCAGGTTCGTTTCCGAGGAAACCGCGGTCCGATCAGCCCCTCGAAAGGTTGGCCAGTCACCTGCATTCGCCCATGCAGACGCCAGGAGACCGAACAACGCGATGGAGTAAACAGGAGTCACCAATTGCCACTTCTTCATCGTGAATGTTCCTGAAATGTGATTTCTCATCATTCCACCAAGAGGCAAACGACTCGCCTCATGGTGGTGTGCCGGTCCAGAGAACTAATGGCGTATCGGGCAGTGATCCACATCAGTTCTCAGTTGTCCCAGGACCTCCGCGTGATCTCGGGACATCAATGTGTCCGGATTCAGCGCGAGTTCACAGAAGTCTGTGGAATCCAGGCACTGCGATCATCCGTCGTCATACTGTAGGCTCCCGAACATGATCCAGGCAAAGGTGCGACCAGAATGCAGGCTCGGAATCGAGGATACGGAATGCAGACAGCCGCCAAACCCGTGGGGAATGGCGGCTGTGAGTGGCTCAATCGGAGGCCGGAATTGTCAGGCTCCACCGTGGCAGTTCTTGTACTTCTTCCCACTGCCACACGGACAGGGATCGTTGCGACCGACCTTCTTTTCACGGTTGCGAATCGGCTCGATCACGCTGGGGGCCTGACCTGGTTGAGTCCCGATTTCCTGGACGTTCGCCTGCTGAGGGGCAGGGGCCTCCTCGGCGATCACGGGAGCTGCCGTTTCATGGACGGCAGCTGTCTCGTGCCAGACATCGCGAAGGAAACGGGGATCGCTTTCACGTTCCAGGCGGAAGACCGCTGAGGTAGCTGCTTCGCCAATGCGGTCCCACATAGCGTCGAATTCTTTCATCCCCTGACGCTTGTATTCGACCTTCGGGTCCTTCTGGGCATAGCCGACCAGCCCCACATTCTGACGCAAGAAGTCCATGTGGTAGAGATGTTCTTTCCACGAATTGTCGAGCAGCTCCAGCAGCACCTGACGCTCGGCCTGGCCCATCTCGGGCCGGTACTTCATCTCATAGGCCTTCATCGCGTCGATCTTGACCTGCTCAGGCGTCTGCTGCTTCATGAGATCAAGATCAAGCTCCGTCTCGAATCGACGGTACACAAAGTCGTGCAGTTCTCGCAGGGCGTTGGCGTCCTTGAGCACGCGGGGTTGTCTCGATTTTCCCTTGGTGGGAGGGAAGGCGCGATCCACAGAGGCGTTGATCTGCGCTGAGATGTCATCCTTGGGAAGAAACTCGCGGCTGGCGTTGAGGATCTTTTCCGCGAGTGACTCGATCGAAAGTGACTGCACCTCTTCGGCATTGAGCTGGCAGCGGAACCGGTTATTCGCCCAGCGAATCAAGCCGTCCCGGTCAGCGGGAGTGGTGGCTGTTCCCTGGAACCGCATCAGGCTGATGATGACGGGGAAGCGGGAATCCTGCTCGTCGTACCGTTCACGCAGCTTCTCCATGATGAGCGGAATCGCTTTTTCCGGCTCTTCGTGGATGTTGAACGAAGAAGAGGGAATCGCGAGCCCGAATTGATGATGCAGCCAGCCCGACAGCTGGTTGCGGCCGAAGTCTTCGTGCAGGAAATGATTCAACGGCTCGAAGTCGGTCTTGTTAATGAACTCGACAGCCCGCTCCAGGATCGCGTCGTGGAGATCGTCCATGTTGAGCTCATCAGAGCCGTCAACCTTGGCGATATTTCGCAGTTCACGCGGGGTCGTGTTCTGGCCATACAACCGGTTGACCCAGCTTGCGAACGCCTGCCAGTTCCAATCCGATTCCGGGAGTTCTTTCGGCAGGTTTTCCACGATCTGCTCATGGATGAGCGTATCGGCTTGCCGTTCGGCCTGGCCGGTCAGGTAAATGATCGCCTGGTCCTTATCCATTCCACGAACGTCATACTCCGTGACATCGTTGATCGGCATCGCCTGCATGGCCCAGGCGGCGAGTGTCTCAAAGGGATACTTCGGAGACAGGAACGTCTCCACCGATTTTTCCACCTGACGCTGCATCATCTCGAGCATGATCTCGCGACAGCTGGCCCCATCGAGGATCCGTTGCCGGTACGAGTAGACTGACTTGCGCTGGAAGTCCATCACCTCGTCATATTCGAGCAGGTTCTTGCGCGAATCGAAGTGACGCTCCTCGACTTTCTTCTGGGCCTTTTCGATCTGTTTGGTCACCATCGAGTGCTCGATGGCTTCGCCTTCCTGCATGCCGAGCCATGCCAGGACGTTGCGGACCCAGTCTCCGGCGAAGACCCGCATCAGGTCGTCTTCCAGCGACAGATAGAACCGGCTGGAACCGGGA
>QWOR01000123.1 GCA_003669575.1 Planctomycetota bacterium
ACGGTCCCCGTGATGATCGGCAACCGCAATGCCTGTCGCGGGCTGGCCGAGCAGTTTGACGTTCCGTTCCACAACATCGCCGACGAGTCGGGCGAGCCCGATTACGACCAGATGGCCCGGCTGATCGACCAGTATGATGTCGACTATGTGGTGCTGGCCCGGTACATGCGGGTGCTGCCCGCGCGGATCTGCTGGGAGTTCGCGGGCGGGCGGATCATCAATCTGCACCACGGGCTGTTGCCGCCGTTCCCGGGTTTCAAGCCGTACAACGATGCCTTCAAGTGCAACATGCTGACCTACGGAGCGACGATCCACTTCATCGTGCCCGACCTCGATGCTGGCAACCAGATCATCAACCAGAGCACGTTCAGCGTGCCGCCCGGAACGCCGCTCAGCGAGATCATCCGTATCGGGGAAAGCGACCACGAACCGACGTGTCTTTCAGAGGGGCTCAAGCGGGTGGTCGACCGCGAGGTGGAGTTACACTTCCATCGGGTGGTGAGGACCAAGCCGTTGGGGTGAACAGAATGGCGGAGATCCGATGGCAGATACACCAGTGTATTGGGTGACACCTCGACTCGGCGTAGGGCCGTTTATCTCACCGGCGAGGGCGATGGCACTCAAAATCGCGGGTGTGACCGATATCCTCAATGTCAGTGATTCACGGACGTTTCCTGAAACATTGGCGGCTGGGTTTCGGTCGGTGATTTGGGTCCCCATCGCTGATTTCGTGCCGATCATCGAAGAGGATTTCATCTCCATCCTCACCGCACTCGACACTATGTTTCTGGCACCTTCTCCTGTGGTATTTGTCCACTGCCTGGCCGGGCATAATCGCTCACCCACGGCAATCTGGCTCTACTTGAGATCGCTGGGAGTCAATGCCGAGGTCGCTCAACAGATGATCGAGCAGGCGTCTCCCAAGTCTGTCGGCGGGAATCCGCTATTGGTCTCTGCTGAGACGACGAATGCCACGATCGCACATCGCCTCTCACGGAGCAGCGAGACGACCGAGGAATTGCGACGAGTAGTACTTGATTGAGCTGCGCGGAACTCGTGAGCTTTAGTTTCTGTTTGAATTACAAAGCCCCCTGATAAATCGCGAGAACATCCGCTTCCGTAGGTCGTTTGGCAGTCAGCAGCATCAGACGCGTGATGCCGTGAGCCTTCTTGGCCAGCACGGGGAGGTGCTGCGGGGTGACGTGCAGTTCGGACAGGCGACCCGGTACGCCGATGCGTTCGCGAAGGGAATCGACGGCCAGGATCGCCGCATCGGCCGCTTCGGTCGGGGTCATGCCCCGTGTATCGACGCCCATGAACTCCGCGATCTGGCCGAACTCGCGGGTACGTACGTCACTTAGAAATCGCATCACGTGTGGCAGCAGCAACCCGTTCCCCTCGCCGTGGGTGCAATGCACAGCTCCCCCAATCGGGTACTCCATCGCATGCACCAGCGCGACCCCGCTGTTCGAGAAGGCCAAACCGCCGAGCGTGGCTGCAAGGGCCATGTCCTCGCGGGCCTGGCGATCCGTCGGCGACTCGACTGCTTTGACCAGTGATCGATGGACCAGCCGGATTGCCTGCTCGGCAAAAATGTCACTCAACGGATTCTTTCCCTCATACGCAAACGGCTCGTCGATGGGGAGATCCAGATCCTGAGACAGGGTGTTGGTGAATCCCTCGATCGCATGCGTCAACACATCAATGCCGCTGTCAGCTGTGACCTTGCGAGGGCAGGTGAATGTGAATTCAGGATCGACGATTGCCAGCAGAGGACGCAGGTAGCGGCTCTGGGTACTGACCTTCACCGCGTTGTCAGTATCGGTCAGCACCGACGAGTGGGAGACCTCGCTGCCGGTCCCCGCCGTGGTCGGAATCGCCACCAGCGGCACCACCGGACCGGGCACCTTATCGAACCCAAAGTAGTCCTTGGGCTGCCCCCCAAAACGAGCTACCACAGCTGTCATCTTGGCCAGGTCGATGTTGCTGCCTCCGCCGAGCCCAATGATCGCATCGGGTTGCTCGTTCCTGGCCACATCGATGGTACGCTGGGCAGCTGCGACAGAAGGCTCGGGCTCACCTCCGTCAAACAGGATCAGAGCCACCCCCGCCTGCTTTAACTGGTCGTTCACGGTCTCTGTCAGCGGCAGCCTGGCCAGTACCGGATCGGTCAGAACCATCACCCGCTTCCAGTCGTACCGACGGGCCGCAGCCCCCAGCTCGCGAATCGCCCCCCATCCAAAGGAGAGTTGACTGCTGGAAGAGAAAGACCAGTGACGTAGCGGGGCGTTCATGTGGCAAACCAGAGAATGATGCGAACGAGTCGGCGAAAGACAGCGAACATGCCCGACTTGGAGGGCAGGAGAGGGATGTTCTGGGACGCCCCACCTCGCGCATAAGTTACCAAGACCGTACGACCGTTGGGAGCGGTGACGATTGCGCTGGCGGTAGCGATTACGCAATCGGCAGCCCTTGACTGACCCGCAAAACTTTCCAGAAGCAGCTAATCGTCAATGAGCAGCGGCAGAACTCGCCGATGGAATATTCAGCTCTGTTCGATCGGACCCGGCCAACGGTTGGCCCGCCACGAACGTGACAGAGCCTCTGACAGGTGCGGCCATGAACGCCATCCTTCACTATCCCGCGAACCTCGCTGCTGAACTTCACCAGCTGAAGGTGGATGTCGCAGCGCACTGCCAGGAGATCGCAGTCGAAGCAACTGCCTTCAAACAGACGCGTGCAGTCTGGTCAGCCCAGGAGCCAGACCTCGCCCGACGCATGAATGCCTTGCGTCAGCGGCTGGCCAATCTGTTGGCCTAGCGCTAGAGATTCACGCCCCCACTGCGTGCAAGCGATTTACGCTCTTAAAGTTCCGATCCCAAACTCATCAACCAGAGTCGCAGAAGCGAAATCTCAAGCCACCACGAAAGACACGCAGGGCCGCGGAAGCGAGGATGGGGGTCAGTTGGCCTCCCCCTGCGGACCTCAACGATCTCGGGTGGTCCATTGATGACGTGAACAATCCCCAACACTCGCTATGCCGCCGGGGCAACCTCAGCGACATCCACGCTCACCAGCAGCTGGGGGCTGCTGCCGCCGATGTAGACCCCTTTCAGCGGAGCGACATCGGTGTAGTCGCGTCCCCACGCGATGGTGATGTGATCGGTCGACGTGAACTGATTGTTCGTCGGGTCGATATCGATCCAACCCCACGCACCGCAGTACACCGACATCCACGCGTGCGATGCATCGGCCCCGACGAGCCTTGGCTTTCCGGGTGGGGGCAGGGTCCGCAAATAACCACTGACATACCGGGCCGGGATGCCAATCGACCGCAGCATCGAGATCAACAGATGAGCAAAGTCCTGGCACACGCCGCGGCGAATTCGAAATACCTGTTCCACTGGGGTCGACACCGTGGTCGCAGTGGAGTCGTATTGAAAGTCATCATGAAACCGTTTCATGAGATCGGCGATACACTCGCGGATCAGCCCCCCGGGAGGAAATGAGGACATCGCGTATTCAGCGAACTCAGCGTTCACCCGGCAGCGGGGAGAATTGAACACGAACTCGAGAGCTGTGAAGTCCTCCTCCGTCTCATGGGCGCGTACGGTATCACGCACAGACTCCCATGTCGGTTCCAGAGTCTCGGCAGGGATTGGGGCGAGCACTTCGACATCATTCACCGAAGTCACGACCAGCTCGTGATATCCCTGGTTGAACGCAAACTGCGTCGTCGTGTTCTGAAAGTAGTCGGTCCGCGTCATGATGATCGACGGGCCAGGAGAAACCTCGATCTGATGGTTCAGGCACCTCTGAGTCGGGGTATTGCGTGGTGTCAGCCAAGCCTCGTTGTGACCCACGGAGACTGCTTCGACACTGCGATATTCTGTGCGGTGAGTAATGCGGTACCTCATTAGGGCATCTCCAGATCGGAGTTAATCTGACGCGGGACGCCTGAGTGCAGCAGATACTTATTCGTCAGCACGTCCGAGAGCTGCTTCAACTGGGGTTCCAGCTCGGTCAGCACTTTCAGGATATGCTCGGTGGACGGGTCTTCCAGATGCTCCGACGCGATCATCCGCACTGCTTGGACCGCAGACATCACCATACGTCGCTCTTCAGTCCGCAACAACGAACGTGCTTCACCGGGCAGGGCATCCACATGTTCGGCCAGAGCATTCAATTGCGAGGCAATTGACCGCGGACAGGTCTCATCAGTCAGGCACAGGTCGAGCACTGCGTTCTGCTGCAAATTGTCCATATACCGCGAACGGTAGGTCATGCGGCAATCGATGACTTCCAGAAGTGCCCGCAGCACTGGACGCTCAAGTCGGCTGCGATGCACCAGCAGGCTGCGGAGCAGGCTGGCCGTATCACGCACCCGCTCGATCCGACGCCCCATATCCATCACGTGCCATGCCGGGCCGCGGATCATGCCATCGTGGATCAAACCACTGACAGCCGCCAGATCGAGAATCACCTGGTTCACGGCATCGAGCAGATCAATCAGCCCACCCCAACCGGGACAGGCAGCCGACTGATATCTTTCCGATGTCTCGCGCACTTTGCGATAGGTGTCCGGCGACATCCACAGCCGTTCCAGAGAGGCTAGCCGGTACATCTCGGAGATTGCCGCGGACAGTCCGCGAATCTCATCGACATCCGCCACCATCCGGGGCAAAGCAGACTCCAGCCCTGGCAGCAATCCCGTCATCGACTCGATTGCAAAGCTGGCCTCGACCTGGCCTTGATCTGCGAGAGCGCGAATCAGGCTTGGCAGTTCCGGCGTATCGGCCGACGATTCCGAGGTCAACCGCTCAATCACCGCGCGCAGCAGTCGGCTCAGGAAGTCCGCACGATCCAGAGACTGTCCAAACCAGAAGAGATCGTCGGCCACGCGACTCGGGAAGATTGCACTCGTGCGGCGCAACGGGACTGGTTTGTCCTCCGAGGTCAGCAGACTGACAGGATCAACCGGACCATCGGCCAATACCCAGACATCCTTGCTGCAAACTCCGGCGGACACTGACAGTTCCATCGGATCGGACGAGAACGCCACACGTGCGAGCCCTCCCGGCATCACCGAGTAATCATCGCCGTCGGCCACCAGGAAGGTCCGTAGCGCGACATGACCAATCTTCACCTCTCCCCGGTGGAAGATGGGGACCGCCGATCGCTCGATCAGTTCCTGTGCGACGTACTGATGCGGCTGGGCCTTGATCTTGTCAACCAGCTGGCGCCGCCCCTCTGCGGACAGCTTCCGAGGCAGGATCTCTTCACTGCCGCTCGCCTGAAACGCAGGCTTGATGACCAGCTCGTCGAGATGCTCTCGCACATAAGCCCAGTGCTGCGGGTCCCCGCACCACCAGGTCGGGATCGACGGCAGCAACAGTTCCTCACCCAGACAGCGACGACTTAGCTCGGGCAGGAATGCCATGAAAATTGGCGATTCCATTAACCCGCTGCCAGGAATATTCGCGATCATTACCTTCTGATCGCGCAGCACACGCAACAGACCGGGCACGCCATGCGGCTCGCCCCCACCCAGCTCGAGTGGGTCAATCCCGCGCTCCACTCCGCGAGACACGATCACATCGATCGGCACCAGTCCCGACAGGGTCTTCAGGTAGACGCGATGGTCACGGACCGCGAGGTCCGCCCCCTCGACCAGGGAATACCCCAGGTACCGCGCGAGATAGACATCCTCAAAGTAGTACGGATACTTCGCCCCCGGTGACAGCAGCACAATGCGAGGCGTTTCGGAAAGTCGATTTCCAAGCAGACGGAGTGTGTTCTGGGTTCGCAAAAAGAACGAGGCCAGCCGATGGACTGGCTGTTCGTGCATTGTGGGCGGAATCGTCCGTGAGGCGACGATCCGGTTCTCCAGTGCGAAAGCTGCCCCGGCGGGAGACTCCGACCGGTCAGCCATGACGAACCACTGACCGCTCTGGTCCTTCGCCAGTTCCGCAGCTGCGGAGACGATCGACGGGCCGAACTGATGCAGTCCGGCGAATGGTCGATGGTATCCGGGATTCGCAAACAACACTTCCGGAGGCAGTGCCCCGAAGCGGATGAGTGAGCGTTCCCCATGGCAGTCGCGCACAATCCAGTTCAGCAGATTGGCCCGCTGTTTGAGCCCGGCCTCCAAAGTTCGCCATTGCTCGGCGTCAATAATGTAAGGCAGCAGGTCAAGCTGCCATGGTCGCTGGGCCCGCGTCCCCTCGTGAAAGACGTTGAAGGTCACGCCGTTCTCGGAGATGAGCAGATCCGCTTGAGAAGATCGATGGACGAATTCGGCCAGCGGGATGCGCTGAGCGGCGTCAATCAATGGCTTCCAGGCCGGACGGGGATTGCCCGCCGGGTCGAATGCCTCGTTATAGACAGAGGACGGAGCCGCGACCGGTATGGTCAGCGACGATTCCAGCGGAGTGACAGTCGACATCAACAACCTGTTGGGGAACGCTTTCTTCACGGTGACGCTCCTCCCGGTTCATTACCGTCTGGAACCGCCACAAGTTGGAGCTAGACGCAGATCGAGGGTAAACGGGAACTCGCGGTTCGGATCTTCGGAACGAACCGTGACCTGCCCCCCCGAATGGCCATGTTTGAGGAACCTCGCCGCTCGGCGACATTCCGCTTCCAGTGCATTCACTGGATAGCTCCCGGGGTTGAGGCCCCCCGGATGATCGACATGGTATCGGCATCCCCCGATTGATCGTTGCTGCCAGAGATCGACAATATCGAATGTCAGTGGAGTCTGAACAGGGATCGTCGGGTGTAAACAGCTGGGCGGTTGCCAGGCTCGATAACGCACCCCCGCAAAAAACTCACCCGCCACTCCCGTGGGATGCAGTGGAACCTGGCGTCCGTTGCAGGTGACGGCGTAACGAGTCGATGTCAGACCGGAGAGGTGGACCTGCAACCGCTCGACCGAGGAATCCACATAACGCGTCGTGGCCCCACCGGCGGGCTCCTCTCCGAGGACATACCAAGGCTCAATCGCAGTCCTCACCTCCAGCCGGATGCCATCGTAGGTGACCTCGCCGATCATGGGACAACGAAACTCCAGATGCGGAGCAAACCAGTCCCACTCGAAATCGAATCCCGACCGTCGCAGGTCACTCAGTACATCGAGCATGTCCCGCTTGAGCGGAATCGGCAGCATGAAGCGGTCATGCAGCGTAGTCCCCCAGCGGATCAGCGGTTCGCGATATGGGTTTTCCCAGAACCACGCCACCAGGGCTCGTACCAGCAGCTGCTGTGTCAGGCTCATCTCGGCATGGGGAGGCATCTCAAATCCGCGCAGCTCGACCAGTCCGAGTCGGCCGGTGGAGCTGTCCGGGGAGTAGAGCTTATCGATGCAGATTTCCGCCCGATGGGTGTTCCCCGTCATGTCGACCATCAGGTTCCGGAAGACCCGGTCGACCAGCCACGGAGGCACATGGCCCCCCTCGGGAATCTCGGAGCAGGCGATCTCCAGTTCATAGATCGAATCGCGACGACCTTCATCAGCTCGCGGAGCCTGACTCGTCGGACCGATGAACTGCCCGGAAAACAGGTACGACAGTGACGGATGATTGTTCCAGTATGCGATGAGGCTGCGGAGCACATCGGGCCGACGCAGGAAGGGGCTGTCCTGGGGGGTCGCACCACCGAGTACGATATGGTTACCGCCACCGGTTCCCGCGTGCTTGCCATCGAGCTGGAACTTTTCCGTCCCCAGTCGCGAAAGCCGGGCGTCCTCGTACAGGCCGGTGGTAATATCGCACAGCTGCTCCCAGTCCCGGGCAGGCTGAACGTTGACCTCAATGACACCGGGATCGGGTGTCACCTTGAGAATTTGCAGGCGATGATCGACAGGGGGCAGGTAACCCTCGATGACCACCGGTTGCTGACGCTCTTCCGCAACCAGTTCGATGTATCCAATCAGATCGAGGTAGTCCTCCAACCGGGCCACCGGCGGCATAAAGATGTGCAACAGACCGCCACGCGGCTCGATACACAGAGCAGTCGTAACAACGCGAGAGGGGACAACCTTCGGAGGAGGGGTCTTCTCTTCCAGCATGCGCAAGTCACGCCGACTCTCTGATGACCAGCGTCGAATGCCATTCTCATGATCGCCACGCTGCTGACCAGTGATCGATGTGGCGAGCGACTCCTCCGCCATCATCGCCCGCGCCCGGTTGCGGATCTCCTGGTAACCCGGCAACGGATGTCGATCGGCCAGAGGATCAATGGCATAGATCGCGTCAGCTTCGACAGCCCCGACTGGTAGTGACTCCAGCGGCAATCGCAATCCAATCGGAGAATCGCCGGGAATGAGGAAGAGTCGTTCCGACCTCAGCGGCCAGGGGCCAGTCGCCCAATTGGCATTCCCCTGCCACCAGGCACGAGTGAGCGGCAACGCATAACCGACCGGACGGCTGAGACCCGTTTCCAGTATTCGCGACAGTCGACGGCGATCCTCATCGGCATCCAGGTCATACTCACGAGGATCGACATTGACCGGCAATCGGCGTTCCTGGGACAGAGTATGCCAGACATCCTCGTAGGCTGGCCGCATGAAGCGTCCGTCGACACCCATGTGGTCGGCCAGTTCGACGAGGAACTCACCCGCGTCTTCAATCGCGGCATCACCGGAGATCGAAGGGTCGGCCAACAGCTTCGGGTTCGACCAGATGGGTTCGCCATCCGTACGCCACAGGCAGCTGTATGCCCATCGTGGAAGTGGTTCGCCGGGATACCATTTGCCCTGACCGTAATGCAGCATCCCCCCTGGTGCGAATCGCCTTCTCAGGCGATGAATCAAATGACCTGACAGTCGCTGCTTGTTGATTCCGACGGCTGCAGTGTTCCATTCGGCACCTTCCATATCGTCGATCGAGACAAAGGTTGGCTCACCTCCCATGGTGAGTCGGACATCATTCTGCTCCAGATGGTCATCGACCTTGTGGCCTAACTGACAGATCGACTTCCATTGGCTTTCGGTGTAGGGTTTCGTGACTCGCGGATCTTCATGCACCCGGGTCACGGACATGTCGAAGTGGAACTCGGTCTCACACTTTCCGAGAGGTCCCGAGATCGGCGCAGCTGTACTCGGATCGGGCGTTGCCGCCAGCGGCAGGTGGCCTTCACTGGTGAACAGTCCCGACGTGGGGTCGAGGCCCACCCAGCCAGCACCGGGCAGAAAGACTTCGCACCACGCATGCAGATCGGTGAAGTCTTCCGCAGGCCCCGAGGGACCATCGAGGGAGGGAATGTCCGCCGTTAGTTGAATCAGATAGCCCGACACGAACCTCGCGGCGAGTCCGATGCGGCGGAGCAACTGCACGAGCAGCCAAGCCGTATCGCGGCATGATCCACAACGCTTCTCCAGCGTCACTTCAGGGGTCTGAACCCCTGGCTCCATCCGGATCAGATACTTGATGTCCTTGCTCAGCTTCTGATTCAGATCGACAAGGAACGTGGATGTGCGACGCGGCGTGACATCGATGGACTTCAAATACTCCGTGAGCAATTTGCTGTCGGGGCCGCACTCCAGAAACGGCTGCAGATCCTTCGCCAGTTCCGGTTCGTAGACAAAGGGAAATTCCTCCGCGCTTTCCTCCACGAAAAAATCGAACGGGTTGATGACTGTCAGGTCCGCCGTGAGATTGACCTCCACGCGGAACTGGCGAGTCTCGTTCGGGATCACCAGTCTGGCCAGAAAGTTGCCAAACGGGTCCTGCTGCCAGTTCAGAAAGTGTTCTTCCGGTCCGATCTTGAGTGAGTAGCTCAGGACGGGGGTCCGGCAGTGAGGTGCCGGACGCAAACGGACCACCTGCGGTCCCATACCAACCGCACGGTCGTACTGATATTCGGTGACATGCCTGAGCGCAACGCGGATGGCCATACTTACCTCGAGATTCTCTGTGAACTATTGTTGTTGGGACTGCGTGACGCCGGACGATGGGATTTCAAAGAACCCATGATAGATCGCCGCACCGATGGCATTCAGGCTCTGCTGAAAGTTATCGATGAACTCATGCATGCCCACCTGAATGATGTCGTGAATCGAGACCCGCTGCAGGCGAAGATTCAATTCCTCGCACAACTGTTCCGAGGGACACGAAAGATTGCTCCCCGTGATCTTTGTCAGCGAAGCCTGGATGCCATTCACACACGATCTCATCGATCGCGGAAAATCGGGATCCAGAATTAGAAACTCAGCGACATTTCGCGGCGAAATACGCCCGAACCGTTTCCGGTAGGTATGCAGCGCGCTGGTCGACTCCAGCAGTGCCGACCATTGCAGAACATCGAGTGTCGAACCGACCTGAGCCACCTCTGGAAGCAGAATAAAGTACTTCACGTCGAGGATGCGCGAGGTCTTGTCAGCCCGTTCTATCAGCCGGCCGATCTTAGCAAAATTCCAGGCCTCGCCATGCGACATCGTGGCCTCGGTCACGCCAATCACTTCGTGGCTGTGGCGTTTGACCCGCTCCAGAAAATTTGCGGGATTCTGGAGGATCGGGTCGGGATTCCTCGCCGCTTCGCGGACACGCAGGTAGAAGCGGTTAATCGATTCCCAGAGTGAGACGCTGAGAACTTCCCGGATGGTACGGGCATTCTCTCGAGCGCGGATCAGGCAGGTCAGAATCGAGTTGGTGTTCCGCTCGTCGAAGAGCAGGAACTGCAGCACACTCTCTGCATCGTAGGCTTTGTAGTGTTCCTGGAACAGCTGCTCGTCGCCGCTGGCATAGACGAGAGGAGCCCACTGGGGCACCCCCCCCAAAGACATCGACTGGCTGACATCGACGAAGCGGGCGACGTTTTCAGCCCGTTCAATGTACCGGTTGCCCCAGAAGACAGAATCCGCAACGCGACTCAGCATGACATCACAATTTGTTAGAGCACTTTACACCCGTATGCCGAAAGACACCCCAGCCCATCGGTCCGCGAGCAGTCCACCTAGTTGTTCATCAGAACCCAGGTATCTTTGCTGCCACCTCCTTGTGACGAGTTCACGATCATCGAACCTTCACGCAGTGCCACTCGGGTCAATCCGCCGGGCAACACGTATATATCGTCCCCGTACAAAATGAACGGTCTCAAATCGACGTGTCGCGGAGCGAGTCGATCCCCCACAACGGTCGGGACAGTCGAGAGAGTCAGCATTGGCTGTGCGATAAAGTTGCGGGGATTCGCGAGAATCAACTGGCGGCATTCTTCCAGTTCCGCCTTCGAAGCTCTCGGTCCCATGACGATCCCGTATCCACCCGATTCGTTCGTCGGCTTCACCACGAGTTCATGCAGGTGACTGAGCACATACTCCCGCTGGCTCGGTTCCGAGCAACAGTATGTCGGGACATTGGGGATGATCGCATCTTCTTTGAGATAGTACTTGATGATCTCCGGCACCCAGGCATACACCGCCTTATCATCCGCCACTCCCGTTCCGGGAGCGTTGGCCAGGGTCACCCGTCCTGCCCGATAGACTTCCATCAAGCCGGGCACGCCCAGCATCGAATCGGCTCGGAAACATTTCGGATCGATAAAGTCATCGTCCAGCCGACGGTAGATCACATCGACCCGCTGCAGCCCCTTCGTGGTGAGCATGCAGACGTATCCGTCGTTCACAACCAGATCAGATCCGCTCACCAGCTCAATACCCATCTGCTGAGCGAGGAAGCAGTGCTCGAAGTACGCTGAGTTGAAGACGCCTGGAGTCAGCAGCACACAGGTCGGGTTGTAGACGCCATTCGGAGCAGTCTGCTGCAGGGTGGTGAGCAACCGCTCGCCATAATCTTCCACAGGCGCGATGGCGGTGCCCTCGAATACCTCGGGCAAGACCCGCTTCATCAGTTCGCGATTCTCCAGCACGTAAGAGACCCCGGATGGGCACCGGAGATTGTCCTCCAGGACATACACCCGACCATCATTGTGCCGAACCAGATCGGTCCCAGTAACGTGTGTCCAGACCCCCTTGGGGGGCCGAAACCCCTCCAGCTGCGGGCGATAGGTCTTGGCCGTCATGATCATATCTTCAGGGACAACACCGTCCTTGAGAATGTGCTTGGGACCGTAAATGTCGTCGAGGAACAGGTTCAGCGCCCGGATTCGCTGTTTCAAACCGGCCTCGATTCTGTGCCATTCCGTGTGCGACATGGGGCGAGGGACCACATCGAACGGCCACACCTTTTCCGTGCCGTCGGTGTGCCCGTAGACCGCAAACGTGATCCCCTTTTCGCGGAGCCGCACCTCCGCAGCGTGCTGACGCTCGGAGAGTCCCTGGAAGGAGAACTCCTCAAGTCGGTCCGCCAGCAGGGGATGTCTAGAAACCTCGCCATCGAGGTACTCGTCAAAGACCTTGGGGAGAACTCGCTCTCCCGCCCCGTCCTGTGGTGAGCCGGCTGAGTTTGAAACGTCTGGCGCTAGTACGTTCTGGATCACAATGCACACTCCTATATGGCCTTCGATCCGACGATTTCGCAAATTATGTGCCGAGAGGTGGTTATGGGGTAAGTCCAGTTTCCTGCATAGGATGCCTTCAATCTCCAAATTAACCACTGCCCAAAACACAGGCAGCGCCCTCCGGATCAGCCCATTTTCCACTCACTCCATGTCGGACAACTACTTTTGGCCGATTTCTGCGTGCACACTGAGGCATTTCACCTCAAATCGCTCGCGCTCGTGTTTCACTCGCCAGGGCAAATGAAAAGCGGGAGCTTCCTGCGTATTTCCCGACGCTGCGTCGTCATAGTCCGAGCGACTTGTACGGCTTGCTTCCGCGAAGCACACACTGTGATGACTGACGTTCAAAAATGATTCCTGACGCCAAAAAGTGACATATTTTTGAGAGCAAATCGGACAAATACGCATGTCCGAACAAATTCTCCCCTCTCTTGCCGCTCTTGGTACCTCCTGCTCAGGAACCTTCCATGTCTATTCGCACGTTCTGCCTCGCAATGGTGAAGAGTTTCTCGGGAAGAGGGGCTCGGCGGTCGCGAAGGAGAGATTGGACAGCAGCGATTGTCGAAGGGCTGGAACAGCGAACTCTGCTGTCGGCGTTTACCGAATTTGCCGACCCGAACCCCTCCGCAGGGAATCGTTTCGGAGCCACGGTCGTGGCCCTGAGCACGGGAAACGTGGTGATCACTTCCCCCTTTGACGATGCGGGAGGCAGCAACGCGGGGGCTGTGTATTTGTTTAACGGTTCGACCGGTGAACTGATCAGCACGCTGACTGGATCACACGCCGACGACAACATTGGGGCCTACGGCGTGACCGCTCTCAGCAACGGCAACTTCGTCGTCGTCAGCACCGACTGGGACAACGGCGCGGCGACCGATGCAGGAGCCGTCACCTGGGGCAGCGGCATGACAGGAGTCAGTGGGATCGTCAGTGCCGCGAACAGCCTCGTCGGCAGTCAGGCCTTCGACCGGGTTGGTATTGTCGGAGTGACCACCCTGAGCAATGGAAACTATGTGGTGAGCAGCCCGAATTGGGCCAACAATACGCTCTTGATGGCCGGAGCTGCGACCTGGGGGGACGGAGCCACCGGAGTATCGGGTGCAGTCAGTCAGACCAACAGTCTGTTCGGGACTCAGAACGGAGACCAGGTGGGGCGATTCGTGACCGCACTGAACAACGGCAACTTTGCCGTGGGCAGCCCGGAATGGGACAACGGATCCAGTATTGATGCGGGAGCCGTCACCTGGGGAAATGGAAGCACGGGTCTCGCAGGGCCGGTCAGTTCGCTCAACAGCCTCGTGGGTGGATATGACGCGGACTATGTGGGACAGGGCGGCAGCATCACGGGACTGAGCAATGGCCACTTTGTGGTGAGCACACCGACCTTGCATCGGCTTGTGGAAGGCAACGTGTTGGCCGATGTCGGTGGTGTGACCTGGGTCAACGGCACCACAGGAACATCCGGAGGGATCAGCCTCTCCAACAGCCTGCTGGGCAACACAGCGGGCGATGGAGTCGGACGGTATGTCACAGCTCTGACCAACGGAAACTACGTCGTCACCAGCCCCGACTGGGACAACGAAGAACTCTTGCCGGTCGACTATCACCTCGCTGAGGACGTGGGAGCTGTCACCTGGGGAAATGGAGCCACGGGAACGTCTGGCCTGGTCTCAGCAGCAAACAGCCTGATCGGCGACTATTTCCAGGATCAGGTGGGCATCGGTGGCGTCACAGCCCTCAGTAACGGCAACTATGTGGTGAGTAGTCCGTTCTGGGACAACGGTGGGCCGGAAGAGCTGGTGGGAGCTGTCACCTGGGCGAATGGGACCACCGGGCTCATCGGTGCCGTGGCCCCCTCGAACAGCCTTACTGGCAGTCAGTTCGGCGACTCGATCGGAAACGGCGGTGTGACCGCACTGAGCAACGGCAACTATGTTGTCGCCAGCCCCTCTTGGAGTCATGGTGGTATCAGCCAGGCGGGAGCGGCAACCTTTGGAAATGGGGCCTCTGGCACGACGGGTATCGTCAGCACTTCGAATAGCATTTACGGAGGCCAAAGCGACGATCGAATCAGCAGCTTTGGGGTCACTGCACTCGCCAATGGCAACTATGTCGTCATCAGTCCAGAATGGAAAAACGGTACAGCAATCGCTGCGGGAGCTGTCACCTGGGGCAACGGCTCATCAGGGACAGCCGGACAGGTCACCGTGTCCAACAGCCTCGTGGGAGGCCAATCGAACGATCGAGTGGGCCTGGTCGGGGCAACACCGCTCAGCAACGGGAACTACGTCGTCAGCAGTCCCGACTGGAACTTCTCGGGAGCCGGAGCGGTGGGGGCTGTCACCTGGGGGAACGGCGTGACCGGGGTGACCGGAATCGTCAGCCCCACCAACAGCCTTGTCGGCAGCACTGATGGTGATCAGATCGGCCAGTACGGCAGCGTGCAGGAACTCGACAACGGTGATTACGTGGTGAGCAGCATTGCCTGGGACCATGGTACCACCAGCGATGCCGGAGCCGTCACCCTGGGAAGCGGAACCACTGGAATCACTGGCCCCGTCAGCCCGGTGAATAGCACGATCGGACAGTCGAGCGACTCGCTTCTGGACATTAACGTGGTCTCCGATCCGGTGAATAGCAACTACTTCATCCGGTTTCTGAATGAAGGCAGCGGGCGAGTTCTTGTGCAGCCCCAACTGTTCGTTCCCCCGCCGCCCGTCACCTTCGCCATTGCGGGAAACAAGCTGAACGTCACCGGTTCTGACGAGAACGACACAATCACTGTCCTGAACGACGCTGGTCTGATCAAGATCAACGCCAATGGAGTCATCATCGATACCACCGCCTTAGCGGCGAGCGTGCAAGCGGTGACGATTTCCGGAATGGGGGGCGATGACACACTCACGCTGGATGCTTCACTGGGGACTCTGTTGCTCGGAACGCTCCTTGGCGGAAACGGGAACGACACGCTGATCAGTGGCCTTGGCAACGACACACTCGACGGGGGTGCGGACATCGACACTGCCAGCTACACCCAGGCGACTGTGGGGGTGAGGGTCAACCTGAGTCTGGCGACTATTCAGACAACCGTCGGAGCAGGAAAAGACAAGCTCCTTGGTTTTGAGAACCTGACAGGGTCGAACTGGAATGACTCCCTCACAGGAGATTCCCAGAACAATGTCCTCGCTGGCGGCAATGGCAACGACACCTTAGTGGGTGGTGCAGGGCGAGATTCATTCTATGGGGATGGAGGTAACGACTCATTCGTCATCGACAGCACAGACAGCGGCGTCGGAAATCTTGCAGGAGTCGTCCGGGGAGGGGAGGGCATCGATACGGTCACAATCGCAGCAGGCAGTGGCGCGGTGCAATTGAACCTGACATCGGGGCAGATCGAATCTGTCGTCGCGTCAGCATCGACCATGAATAACCGATTCCGCGCGGCTGGAGCCAAATGGGCCGTGACGATTACTGGCGGTTCCGGGGCAGATCTGATCGAAGGCGGAGAAATGGCTGACCGACTCACGGGAGGCGGAGGTGATGATGAACTTGTGGGTAATGGTGGGAACGACACATTGACCGGTGGTCTGGGCGCCGATCAGTACTCCGGCGGTGATGGTAATGACTCGTTTACGATTGATTCAGCTGACACTCTGCTCGCAGGAGGGAACGGCATCGACACGGTGACAGTCGCCTCGGGGAGCAGTTCGATCTCTCTGGACCTGGCGGCAGGATACATTGAATCCGTGAACGCAGCTGCCTCAGCGGCAAACAACACTTTTGACGCATCCGCCGCAACCTGGGCCGTGTCGATCATCGGTGGCAGCGGAGACGACACAATCATCGGCGGAACGCTGAATGACAAATTGATCGGCGGGTGGGGGAACGATCTGCTCTCTGGAGGGAACGGAAACGACTCCATCAATGGGGGTCTCGGCAATGACACCATTCATGGCCAGGGCGGAAATGACCTGATCAATGGGGATGGTGGAGCAGACGAATTGCATGGAAACACGGGCAACGATTCGCTCACCATCGATGGCAATGACACGGGTGTTTACGGTGACGAAGACCTCGACAAGGTCATGGTCGCGACGGGGAGCGGAGTCGTGCATCTTTATCTCGTGCCCGGTGCCATCGAAACGGTGACCGCCACGGTATCGACGGCGAACAATGTTTTTGACGCAACCGGGGCGACATGGGCTGTATCGATCACGGGTGGAAGCGGGAACGACACAATCATCGGAGGCAATCTGAACGATACGCTGACCGGTGGAGCGGGCGACGATTCGCTCACGGGCGGTGATGGAAACGATGCACTCACCGGAGGGCTGGGAGCTGACTCGCTGATCGGCGATGGCGGAAACGACGCCTTGAAATTCGACAACCTGGACATCAGCGTCATCGGCGGAGCGGGCCTCGACACCGCCACGGTGACTGCCCCCACCGGGGCGGTTTCACTGAACCTGTTTGTCGGAGAAATCGAGACCGTCAGCGCGTCAGTTTCGACATTCAACA
>QWOR01000176.1 GCA_003669575.1 Planctomycetota bacterium
ATCTCGAGCTTCATGATCGGCTCGAGCAAGCACATGTCGGCGAGTTGGAGATTGTCACGCATGATGTGCCATGCACAGGTTTCGAACGCCCGTTCCGACGAGTCGACGTCGTGGTAGCTACCGTCGACGATTTCCGCGCCGACCTTCACCACTTCACACTCGCACAACGGGCCCTTCACCAAGGCACGCTGAAAGCCAAAGTCGATGGCCGGAATGAACTGGCCAGGAATCTTGCCCTGCGTAATCTTGTTGAAGAACTCGTAGTTCTTCGGGTTTTCGTCAGGCAGTGGGAAGATCTTGCCCACGACGTGAGCGTACTGTCCCGAACCACCCGTCTGCTTCTTGTGCTTGTAGTTGAACTCGACGGTCTTCTGTGGGGTTTCCTTGTACGCCACCTTCGGCTGGCCGATCTTGGTGTCGCACTTGTACTCACGCTTGATGCGTTCCACATAGATTTCGAGGTGCAGCTGTCCCATCCCTGCGATGAGTGTTTCACCCGTTTCCGGGTCGCTCATCACGTGGAAGGTGGGGTCTTCACGACGGAATCGTTCGAGTGCCTTGCTCAAGTTACTGGCGTTGTCGCGATTGGTCGGCTCGATTGACAGGCGAATCACAGGCTCAGCGGCGTAGATGCTTTCCAGCGACACGTCTTCCAGTCCAGGACCGACGAACGTGTCTCCTGTTGCACAGTCCACACCGACGATGGCGACGATATCGCCAGCTTCAGCGACATCGATGTCCTGTCGCTCGTCGGCATGCAGGCGCACCAGTCGACCAAACCGCGTGGCCTTGCCGGTACGCGTGTTCGTGTAGGTCTCGCCCTTCTTCAGGGTGCCCTGATAGAGACGGGTGTAGGTCAGCTGGCCAAACTGCTCAACGACCGTCTTGAAAGCCATGCCGATGGCAGGCTTCGTCGGATCGGGAGTCAGCGTGATGCGTTTGAACTCGTCAGGCTGGATTTCTCCGCTCTTGCGTGCAGCCGCCGTTGCATCGTTGTCGATCGCGGTCACGACACGGTCCAGAGGGCTGGGCAGGAATGCAGCGACTGCGTCGAGCAGAGGCTGAACGCCCTTGTCCTTGAATGCAGACCCGCACATCATCGGGGTGATCTCATGGGAGAGAGTCGCCTTGCGGATGACCGGGAACAGCTTCTCAGCTGGGAAATCAGTCTCATTCAGGATCGCTTCCATCAGCTCGTCGTCGTACATCGAGAGTGCTTCAAGCATCTCAGCGCGGTACTTCTTGGCGTCGTCGATGTAATCCTCTGGAATCGGCTTCACGACGACATCGATCCCCTTCTTGCCTTCGAAGTAGAGGGCTCGCATCTGGATCAAGTCGATAACGCCTTCGAACTGGGCTCCCTGACCGATCGGAATCTGCAGCGGCACCGGGGTCACGTGCAGCTTGTCACGGACCTGCTTGACGACACTGAAGAAGTTCGCACCGGTACGGTCCATCTTGTTGACAAACCCGATGCGGGGCACCTTGTAGCGCTTCATCTGGCGGTCAACGGTCAGGGACTGGCTCTGCACACCACCCACCGAGCACAGAACGAGAACGGCACCGTCGAGGACGCGCAATGAGCGTTCCACTTCGACCGTGAAGTCGACGTGGCCGGGGGTGTCGATCAGGTTGACCGTGTAATCTTCCTTGGATCCATCGACTTTGGTCGCTTCCCACGTCACCTGCGTTGCAGCACTGGTGATGGTGATTCCGCGTTCCTTTTCCAGGTCCATGAAGTCCATCGTGGCGCCGTCGCCGTCACCCTTCACTTCTTCGATCTTGTGAATACGACCGCTGTAAAACAGGATGCGCTCGCTGAGCGTCGTTTTGCCGGAGTCGATGTGGGCCGAGATGCCCAGATTACGGATATGCTGGAGGTCCATGGTCTGCTACTGAACTGGAGAAGAAGGAAAGGGAGTGTGCCGGTTCTGGAAACACTCTGCCTACGGGCGGGAAACTCACAACCCTCACGAAGCCGAAACGGGCTTCGGGAGAATCTGCGATGAATCTGCCGGAACTGTCGGCGATCCATCACTTTCGGGCAATTGCCACGAAGCGGAACGGCAATCGCTGCCCGGAAGCAGCGGGGGTCTTTGCACGCAGCGTACGACTGGCCGCCGTTAGGCCATTCGCCACTGCGATGGCTCGGTCTGCTCAGTCATTGGTGTGACCCTCACAAGAACAATTCGCCTCGAAACCTGAGTGCAAGCCGCCCACTCCACTCAGAAACATCCCCTTCGCTGGTCAAAGGCGGGCACGTCAAATAGACCAACGATTCCTCTCGTAAGAGGACGGCGTATCGTATCGGCGGGTTCGTGCGCAGGAAAGAGAGAAGCATTAAGTTTCAAAAATCGAGAGCACCGGGACTTACACACTGACCGTCAGTCGTGATAAGGGGCGGAAGAGAAGCAGTTTTCCCTCCTCGTATCCGGATCTCGGCCTTTCCAGGTGAAGTTCAACGATTGGGACCGTACGATCGACGGTGCGAGTCCTCAGTCGTCGATTCTCACTCCGCACAGGAGAACGTATATGATTTCTGCAAATCGGCTTCTGGCGTTTCTCGCCCTGTGCCTGGCGACAGGAGTACATAGCTGGGGCTACGCAGCCGAACTGTCCCCCAACTTCCTTGTGATCCTGGCGGACGACCTCGGGTATTCCGACATCGGGTGCTACGGGAGCGAAATTCAGACGCCGAATCTCGATGCTCTGGCGGCGGGGGGGCTGCGATATACGCAGTTCTACAATACGACCCGCTGCTGGCCGACCCGTGCCGCCCTGCTGACCGGTTACTACGCCCAGCAGGTCCGCCGAGACACTGTGCCGGGGATCAAGAGCGGCGGGCTGGGCACTCGCCCCACCTGGGCTCCGTTGCTTCCAATGGCCCTTAAGCCGCAAGGCTACCGCAGCTACCACTCGGGCAAGTGGCATGTCGACTCGAAACCAATCGCAGCGGGGTTTGACCACTCATACTGGCTACAGGACTGCGGTCGGAACTTTCATCCGCAGGAGCATTATTCCGACGATGTCGCCCTCCCCGCAGTGAAGCCGGGGACAGGGTATTACTCAACCACCCAAATCGCCGAACAGGCGATCTCGCATCTGAAAGACCACTCCCAAAATCACGCCAGCCAGCCATTTTTCCAGTATGTGGCGTTTGTGGCTCCGCATTTCCCACTCCATGCACCGCACGAGGACATCGCCAAATACAAAGACTCTTACCGCGTCGGCTGGGATGTCATCCGCGAACGACGCTGGGAGAAGATGAAACAGCTGGGGCTGGTGTCGGGAGAGCTATCGAAGGTGGAGTACGATGTCGGTCCGCCGCATGACAATCCGAAGCACGTGGCCGACACCAGCCCCTTCGAGGTCAATCGCCCGATTCCCTGGAAAGACCTGACGCCAGAACAGCAGGAGTTCCAGGCCACCAAGATGTCGATCCACGCAGCCATGGTCGATCGCATCGATCAGGAAGTCGGACGCCTGCTGCAGCAAGTCCGCAAGATGGGCCAGTGGGACAACACGGTCGTCATGTTTCTCTCCGATAACGGGGCCTCGGCGGAGATCCTGATCCGCGATGACGGCCACGATCCGAAAGCCCCACCGGGCTCGGCTTACACTCATCTGTGTCTGGGGCCGGGTTGGTCGACGGTCTCAAACACGCCGTTCCGTCGTCACAAGACCTGGGTGCATGAAGGGGGCATCTCGACTCCGTTGATTGTTCATAGTCCCCAACTCATCTCCACTCCCGGTGAATTGCGACACCAGCCGGGGCATGTCATCGACTTCTGGCCGACACTGACGAGTTGGGCTGGCGTCAAAGAATCTCCGCCAACTCCCGGGGCTCCGGAACGTCCGGGCATCGCCATCAACCTGGCCCCCGATGCCTCAGCAGTCAAGCGCGATCTCTGGTGGTCCCATGAAGGGCACCGCGCGATCCGCTCGGGTGACATGAAACTCGTCTCCGACCGAGGCAAACCGTGGGAGCTGTTCGACCTGACCCACGACCGGGCTGAGCAGCACGACCTGACCAGTGCTCACCTCGACAAGGCCCGGGAGCTGGAAGCCCTCTGGGAACGCAACTGGGTTGAGTTCCAGAGGCAGGCCTTACAGCCTGAGTGAAGGCCCTTGCAGCTCCTGTCGGTGAATCGGTCTTTCGACGGTTTGCAATCTCCGCTTACAATTCCGACTTACAGGAGAGGTCAATGCTTGTCGCCCCCTTGGGGAGATGAGCTGATTGGCATTGCGTCGGTGGCGGGTTCACTTCCCCCCGGCGCTGTTGATTCGTCAAGGAAGGACGGTCTCATGCACCGAAAGAGTTTCGTCTCGCTGCTCGCGAGCTGTTGGGTGGCGTCCCTGCTGTTGACCAATGGTGGCAATATCTATGCCCAGGTGACAGCTGCCACGATTCTGAACGGTTATCGCCCGACTCAAACTGTCGAAGTGGAAACTCCCGACAAGGCTGAGTGGGCCAAGTGCAAGATTGAGACAGTCAAGTTTGGAAAAGGCTCGGGCTATCTGGTGACCGGTCCGCAGGGGCAGGTGCTCAGGCGATTCGTCGACCTGGATGGTAACGAGACGGTCGATCAGTACCGCTACTACAAAGACGGCCTGGAAGTTTATCGCGAGATCGACGCGTCCGGTGACAAAAAGAAGGTCAACATCGACCAGATGCGGTGGTTCAATACCGGAGGCACCCGCTGGGGAGTCGACTCCAATAAGGATGGCGTGATCGAGCAGTGGAAGATCATCTCCGCTGAAGAAGTCTCGATGGAAGCTGTTCGCGCACTGGCAACCGGAGATGCCAACATCCTCAAGCCGCTCCTGGCCACGGCCGAAGACCTGACAGCTGTTGGAGTGGAGAAGGGCGCACAGGCCAACATCCTCAAGGCTGTGGCGAGCCCGGAGGAGAATCTGGCTGAGATCATCAAGAACTCGAAGACCATCAAGCCGACGACTCGCTGGATTCAATTCAACTGCTCGATGCCGTACATGGTGCCGGCCGAAGCGGGCAAGAGTACGCAGGATTTGTACGTCTACGAAAACGCGATGGCGATTGTCGAAAACGGTAAGGAGACGAACTCCATCCATCTCGGCGAAATCGTACGTGTGGGGAACGCCTGGAAGCTGACGGTTCTGCCCCGCCCGGTGGAAGGTCAGGAATCGTTCGTGGCGGAAGGTGGCGGACTCTTCCAGTCGACGGTTGCCTCATCGTCGCCTGGAAATGCGAGCCCCGAGGGGTCGCTCAAGCCGGAAGTTCAGCAGCTGGTCGATGCCATCAAGAAGATCGATGAAGCTCAGCCCGCAGCTGATGCGAAACCCGAAGAGTGGGAGAAATACCACACGACACGGTTTCAATACCTCTCCAAGCTGGCGGAGGTCGCCTCCACCGATGATGAGAGAGACAGCTGGCAACGTCAGCTGATCGAGGGGATCTTTGCGGCCACCCAGTCTGGCACCTACAAAAGCGGGCTGCCTCAACTGGAAACAATCGAAGCACAATTCGCCAAGTCCGCGAAAGATGAACCGATTTATCCGTTCACCATCTTCCGCCGACTGCTGACTGGATACATGATCGATCTGGACAAGGCTCCCGTCGCGGATCGGCAGAAGGTTCAGGACCAATTGATGAAGTCGCTGGAAGACTTCGTGACTGAGTATCCCAAGGCAGAAGATCGTCCCGATGCTCTGCTCCAGTTGGCAGTGACGCACGACCTGAACTCGAAGCCCGCCGACGCGGCGAAGTGGTACACTCAAATCGCCAAGGAACATCCCGACAGCCGGGCAGCCACCCGGGCCAAGGGTTCGCTGCTGCGTCTCTCACTCAAGGGGCAGAAGCTCGAACTCAAGGGAAAAATTCTGGGCGGTGGGACCTTTGATGCTGCTCAGTACGCAGGCAAGGTGCTGGTCGTGACCTACTGGACGACCTACTGCACTCCGTGTACCGAGGAACTACCACTGCTGCTGGAGTTGTACGCCACCCAGAAGGCTGCGGGGATGGAAGTGGTCGGAGTGAACCTCGACATGGAGGGAGCCCCGATCAAAGAATTCATCGCCGAGCATAAGGTCCCCTGGCCGCACGTTCATGAGCCGGGCGGCATGGAAGGTCCCCCAGCTCTGGCCTACGGAATCGTGGCTCTGCCGACCATGTTTATCGTCGATAAGACCGGAACCGTGGCAGCTGTGACGACCTCAATGGAGGACGTGAAGAAGCTGGTGCCGGATCTGCTGAAGAAGTAAGAAAGTCCACGGCAGATCAACGCACTCCGCTGGATCGCGAGAATGTCGCTGATTCCCCCGTTGCAATGACGATGGACAGTGCGTAGTATTCACGCGTTCACTACCGCCAGAATGGATGACAACAGGCGGCTCCCCCTCAACAAGCAGAAAGTTCGAACATGGCCAAGGCGAAGGCTTCCAAGCAGGCAGCGACCGAACAGAAGAGCGAAAATCCGGTGCTGAACAACGCTCTGGGAATGATCGAAAAGGCATTCGGCACCGGCTCGATTATGCGGCTGTCCGATCCTTCTCATGTCGCCATTGAGGGAATTTCGACCGGGGCGCTGTCGCTTGACCTGGCACTCGGTTCATCTGGTTTTCCGCGTGGACGAATCATTGAGCTGTTCGGACCAGAATCGAGTGGTAAGACGACGCTGGCATTGCATGTGGTCGCCGCCGCTCAGAAGTCCGGTGGCATCGCGGCGTTCATCGACGCAGAACATGCCCTTGATCCAGGCTGGGCCAAACGGATCGGCGTGAATATCGAAGAACTCCTCGTCAGCCAGCCGAGCCACGGCGAGGAAGCTCTGCAGATCGCCGAAATGTTGATCAAGTCGAACGCAGTCGACGTGATCGTCATCGACTCAGTGGCCGCTCTGGTTCCAAAGGCAGAACTCGATGGCGAGATTGGCGACAAGCACGTCGGTCTCCAGGCTCGCATGATGAGCCAGGCGATGCGCAAGCTGACCGGCGTGATCGCCAAGGCGAAGACCTGTGTGATCTTCATCAACCAGATCCGCGAAAAAATCGGCGTGATGTTCGGCAGCCCCGAAACGACGCCAGGCGGTCGAGCCCTGAAGTTCTACGCCTCGGTGCGGGCTGACGTGCGCAAGATCGCGACCCTCAACGATGGCGATCAGCCGATCGGCATCCGCATGAAGGTTAAGGTCGTCAAGAACAAGGTCGCACCTCCCTTTCGCGTGGCTGAGTTCGACATGCTCGGCAGCCGCGGCATCAGCCTCGAAGGCGACGTCCTCGACATGGCAGTGCTGGCTGGGTTCGTCAACAAGAGCGGCTCGTGGTATGTCCACGGTGACAAGAAGATTGGCCAGGGACGCGAGAAAGCGCGGACCTACCTCGAAGAGAATCCTGATGCTCTCGCGGAGCTGAAGGGCCAGATCCTGGCAGCCCGGGCGACCGGTGAACTCGCTCCGGTATCAGTCGCAGCTAGCGGTGGCGACGAGTAGTTCATGTCAGCAGCCACAAATGAACAACACCCCGCACTGGTCTTCACCAGTGCGGGGTGTTTTGTCTTTCCGACGCCAATGCGGCACGACAGCGAGGGTGAGCGAAGAGAGACTCTCGATCACTCGCAGGTGCCAGGCAGAGCCACTTCACGGGCCTGATTGCAACTCGCCCTCGCTAACGCTTCGGGTGAGTGACTGGTGATTCTGGCACGCGCCCTGCGCGGCTGGTCACCCTCAACTTTAGCGAGTTCGATTACTGATCGCCGGAGTCGGCATTGCCGGACGAACCGAGGTCGAGCTTGGCCCACTTCTTGCCGGAAAGCTTCTTCTTCCCCTCTTCGGTGACCGAAGCATTGTCCTTGAAGGTCAGCGACTGCAGGCTCGGCATGGCCAGAATCTTGTCGATCGAGGCGTCGGTCACGCCGGTGTCACGGATCGTCAGTTCCTTGAGCTTCGGCAGCGTGGCAATCACGTCGACAGTGGCATCGGTCATCTGCTGAATCGCCCAGATGTCGAGCACTTCCAGTGACTGCAGCGAACCGAGGTTCTTGAGCCCCGAATCACTCAGCGACGACAGCTCGTGCAGGTAGAGTCGCTTCAGCTTCGGCATGTCGGTGAAGATCTCCAACGCGTCGTCGTAGACGTTCGGCAGGTCACGCAGGGTCAGACGGGTGAGGCCCATCCCCTTGAGAGCGAGAACTCCCTGGGAGCCGAAGCCCTGGCAGCGAAAGACTTCCAGCTGGGTCAGCTTGCTGAGTTTGGCCAGCGATGGCCCCGACTGGTCAGTGATGTTGAAGTCCTGAATCAGCAGCGAATCGAGAGTCTGGTTGCGGCTGAGAGACTCCATGCCGGAATCCGACACGGCGGTGCTGCGGTGCTTGAACGCCGCCAGTTTCGGCAGCCCGGCCACTACGTCGAGGGCCATATCGCCGGCTTCCATGTTGCCACGCATGTCGAGTGCCCGTAGCGAGGTCAGCTGGGACAGACGCTGTGCTCCGATGTCGTTCACCCGATTCTGCACGAGAGTCAGTCGCTGCAGCAGAGGCTGCTCGCTGAGAATCTTGATGATTTTGGTCGTCATGTTCGTATTGGACGACAGGTCGAGGTCGGTCAGCTTGGGGTAGGTCTTGACGATGGCCTCGACCGTCGCATCAGTGATCGCCGAATTGGTGATCGCGAGGCTGGTCAGTCCCTTGAGGTTGGTCAGCGTGGCGGCCATCTCGTCGTTCAGTGTACGGCAGTTAAAGATCTGCAGTTTAGTCAGGTCGGTGAGCTTGCCGAACAGGGCGATGTCTTCCGCAGTTAGCGGGGCTCCGTCGGGAATGATAATTGTAGTGACCAGATCTCCCTCGACAGGCTCGCACTTGGCTCCCTTGAGGGCGGCAATACGGTCGCGAGCGGCTTTGACATCTTCTGGTTTGGCGGTCGCTGCAGGGGCAGCGGGCTTGGCCGGAGCGGCGGGAGCTGCAACTGGTACCGTGGGGGCCGTCCCACCAGCGGGAGCATCCCCTGGGACTGGCGGCTTCGAACATCCAGCCAGACAGACGAAGCCCAGAGCGATCGCAGCTGCGGGTCCGCGTAAAGAATTCCAACTTGCCATGACTCGTGCTTTCATCGACACACGTATGAAAAAGACAGGGGTACGTCCATTACGTACCCCTGTTGAAGTTCAGACTGGGGGAGGCGTCCTGCCCATTTACTCAACAGGCCCATAGCCCGAAGCGTCAGCGGGGAAGCACTGAATCCTTGACTCGAACAGCCTCGCTCACGCTTCGGGCTACAGGGAATCAGGCCGATCGCGAGAAACAACCTATCCCACAAAACCAAGACCTCCGATACCTGAGCAGGCATCGGAGGTCCAGGGCATCAACTAATCGAGACGATGACCTTCGGCGTAAACCGGCTTGATCAGGTCGGCAACCTTCGGGGTCTTGAGCGAAGCGAGGTTGGTGACGACCAGATTCTTGGCGTCCCACTCAACCTTCTCGCCCCAGTCGCCCATCTCGCCATCCTTGCCGCCTGTGGCAGCGGCCCACACTGCCAGGTTACCGAGCAGAATGGTTTCGGTCAGAGGACCAGCGCGGTCGACGAAGTTCGATTTGCAGATCTTCGGGTCGCCAGCACGGACAGCACGGAACAACTCGTACATGTTGTTCGTGTCGTTGTCGCCCTTGTTCTCGGCCTTCTCGAAGTCTGCCTTGACCTTCTCGACACCCTTGAGCTCGTAGCGACCGCAGTAGTCGTCGGAGCTGTAGAAGGCACCCTTTTCGCCCACGATCAGCACGCCGCTGCTGGCGACATCGGTGATGCCGTGCTTCGCGAAGACTTCCATTGGAGGCTTGTTGCCCTTGCGGTCGTACCACCAGAACGGAATCGCCGGACGCTCAGCGGTCTCGGGGAATTCGAACTTGATGACAGCACTGGCAGGGAAGCTGTCGAAGTCGTGTCCGGTCGACTTGGCCTGGACAGAGATCGGATCACGCAGTCCGCACGAGGCGAACGGCACGGTGAGCTGATGGCAAGCCATATCGCCCAGAGCTCCGGTGCCGAAGTCCCACCAGCCACGGAACTGGAAGGTGTGGTACAGACCGGGCCAGAATTCGCGGGTCGGTGCGACACCGATCCAGCTCTTCCAGTCGACCCGCTCCATCGCCTTGGCGATTTCTTCCTTCTTCTTCTCGATCAGCATGTCTGCAGTCGCGGCATCGGCTTCCTTGGCCTCCTTCGCGAAGCGCTCCATGGTCATGCGACGGCCAGGTCCCTGCGCCCAGACGGGGCGGTTCGACCAGGCGTAGACTTCCTTCAGCGGTCCGAGGACGCCCGACTTCAGCTGAGCGATGGCTTCGCGTGAAGAATCCAGAGCGGTTCCCTGGTTACCCATCTGGGTACAGACACCGGTTTCGGCAGCGACCTTGGCCAGCAGGCGGGCTTCGTAAATCGTGCGGGTCAGCGGCTTCTGGGTGTAGCAGCTGGCTCCCAGACGCATACAGGCCAGCGTAATTGGGCCGTGCATGTGGTCAGGGGTGCTGATCGTGGCAATGTCGAACTTCTTGCCGTACTTGGCGAGCAGTTCGCGGTAATCGGTGAACCGCTCAGCTTCCTTGAAGCCCTGGGCATTTCCCTTGCTTTCGAGGGTGCCACGGTCCACGTCGCAGATCGCGATGACGTTGCCGAACTTGGCTGCGTTGTTCGAGTCGCTGCCGCCCTTGCCGCCGACACCGAAGTTGACGACGTTGAGCTGCTCGTTGGCGGAACGCTCAGCTGCCTGCAGATTGACAGAGCCCCCCACGAAAGCCGCAGCCCCGATGGCCGAAGTGTTTTGAATAAATGTACGACGCGTCGATTGACGACCCATATGACTCTCCTGGCAGTAAGACTGTGGTGAGGTCCAAAGCGAGCGTGGCAGCCTGTCTGCCTCGATTCCGTCCATCGTAACCATGTGAATGTGAACTGAACAGCAAGAAGACTGTTTGAGCCACAAGTCATTGACAACACGCACTTTCGAGACGCCGAATAACATAAGTGCGTTTTCATGCCTTATACGAAGCCTGCGCCCTTAATCTTCGGTTTGGGCAGTTTTGAGATGCGCCGCTTGAGGCTCCTATCCGCCCTTCGCTCGCAGAAGTGCGACGCGAATCATCTTCCGCTGCTCGCATCCGCTCGGGTGGTCCGTTATCATTTTCCGCCTGTCTCAGCTGCCCCGGTCCGGGTTGTTCGCGGTTGAGACAGGCTCATTGGCCATAGTCATCTACGGCCCAGGTCACTTTGACTCCTGTTCACTTTTTGACAACACCGAGGTTCCCGTGATCATCGTCCTCAAGCCTGGCTTCACTGAGGATCAACTGAAGCATGTGACCGACCGCATTGAGGAGATGGGATTCCGACATGAGGTGAGCCGAGGCGAGCAACGCACCCTCGTCGGCGTGATCGGAGACGAAGCCAAGCTGCGAAACGCGCCGCTGAAGGCGATCCCTGGGGTTGAGGATGTCATGGGGATTTTGAAGCCCTTCAAACTGGCCAGCCGCGAATTTCGTCAACAGCCCAGCATTTTCGATCTCGGACACGGAGTGAAGATCGGTGGCGGACACCTGATCCTGATCGCTGGCCCTTGTGCGATCGAGGGCGAAGAAATCCTCTACGACATTGCCCGCCAGGTGAAAGCCGCCGGAGCCAATGTCCTGCGTGGGGGAGCCTTCAAACCTCGGACGAGCCCCTACAGCTTCCAGGGGATGGGCGAAGAGGGACTCAAACTGCTCCGTAAAGTCGGCGACGAACTCAAGATGCCGATTGTGACCGAGGTCATGGACCCACGGCAGGTCGAACTGATCGACCGCTACACCGATATGTTCCAGATCGGTGCTCGCAACATGCAGAACTTCAACCTGCTGAGCGAAGTCGGCCAGACCAAGCGTCCCGTCCTGCTCAAGCGCGGTATGAGCGCGTCAATCGAAGACCTGCTGATGTCAGCCGAGTACATCCTCGCCAGCGGCAACCAGGAAGTGATCCTCTGCGAGCGCGGGATCCGCAGCTTCGACAAATCGACCCGCAACCTGCTCGATCTGGCTGCGGTGCCAAACCTGCACGGCTTGTCTCACTTGCCGGTCGTGGTTGACCCCAGCCACGCCACGGGCCGTCCCGACCTCATTCCAAGCATGTCGCTGGCCTCTATCGCCGCCGGAGCCGATGGTGTCCACATCGAAGTTCACAGCTGTCCGGAAAAGGCGACCAGCGATGGTCCTCAGGCTCTGCTGCCCAAGCAGTATGCCGAACTGGTCAAGCAGATGAAGTCCCTCGCTACCCTGATGGGGATGACGATCGACCCGCTGCCCGCCTGATGATTCGTGAGGGGTGCCTCGCCCCGGAGTCATCGAAGTCTGAACAGATTGCCCCTCGGAACCGGCTCAGCAGGAGCTTCGCCGATCCAAGGTCATCCTCCACAAGCCCCACTGCGAAATCCCATGCGACGTTATCTGATTGCCGGAAACTGGAAGATGAACACGAACCTCGCCTCGGCCACCGCCCTGGCGAAGGGAGTCGCGGCAGCTGCTCCGAAGAAGCTGGGAAAGGTCGACGTGATGGTCGCCCCGCCAGCCCCTTATCTTCTAGCTGTGCGTGACGTGGTGAAGGGTACGGGAGTCGACCTCGGTGGGCAGAATGCCTCAGAACAGGCACCGGGAGCATTTACCGGCGAAGTGGCACTCGACATGTTGCTCGACACAGGGTGCAGCTCGGTCATTCTTGGCCACAGCGAACGTCGGACGCTCTATGGTGAGTCCGATGCCATCGTCAACAAGAAGGTCCACGCCGCGCTCGCCAAGGGCCTCCAGGTGGTCCTGTGCGTCGGTGAATTGCTGGAAGAACGCAAGGCCGAGAAGACCAATCAGGTCCTCGACACCCAAATGTCAGGCAGCCTGGCTGGCGTGACCGCTGAACAGCTGGCCAATGTCGTCGTGGCCTATGAGCCAGTGTGGGCGATTGGGACCGGATTGACCGCGAGTCCAGAGCAGGCTCAGGCAGCCCATGCCCATCTTCGCAACTGGCTGACTGCTCGCTACAATGCTTCGTCCGCCGCGGCGACTCGCATTCTCTACGGAGGAAGCGTGAAGCCGGACAATGCCCGAGAACTCCTGTCGCAACCCGATGTGGATGGGGCACTTGTGGGTGGAGCCGCCCTGAAGCCTGAATTGTTCGTGCCGATCATCGAAGCAGCTGTGGCAGTGGCGGGCTAGAGTCGACAGCTTTCTCAACCGGTTGAAAGGGTTCATCCCCGTGAATTACCTTGCTTACGTCCTGCAGTCGGTCGTTCTCGTCCTCAGCTTTTTCATGATCGTGCTGATCCTCCTGCAACGGGGACGCGGCGGCGGTTTGGCTGGCGCCTTCGGTGGTGCGGGAGGCCAGAGTGCCTTTGGTGCCAAGGCGGGTGACGCATTCACTCGGATCACCGTGATTGTGGCGATCGTCTGGGCCCTGACGGCAGGGATTTGCGGGATCGTGATGCGGACTGCCCATGCGAGCAATTCACGCAGCAACAACCTGCCTGAAGACAAGAAGACCAAAGAGGGCGAGCTGACTGCTCCATCCACCGGGGGAGCCAAGGCGGACGGCGCGACGGCCGGTCCGGCTGAAACCACAGCCCCCGCTGCGAAGACCGAACCAGCAGCTCCCTCAACGGAAACAAAGCCTGCTGAACCAGCAGCTCCTGCAGCGGAAACGAAACCTGCTGAACCGGCCGCAGAGACGAAGCCTGCTCAGCCTGAGGCTACCGCCGCACCAGCTGCAGATGCGAAGCCCGCTGAGCCTGCAGCTCCCGCCACGGAGACCAAGCCCGCTGAGGCTCCGGCTGCCGAAACACCTGCTGCCCCTGCCACCGAGACACCTCCTGCAGCTCCGGCCGCGGAAGCCCCGAAGCCCTAGTCGACTGGAACGACCACTGTGCTGCTGAGCATGACCGGGTTCGGGAGCGCCCAGGCAGAGAATGGCGGATTCGCCGTCTCTGCTGAGGTGCGGTGTGTGAATAACAGGCACCTCAAGGTGTCGGTCCGTTGCCCCGATTCGTGGTCCGCAAAGGAACACGAAATCGAGAAGCTAGTCCGCCAGTCGATCGCTCGTGGAACGGTCAACGTCAGCCTGCGGGTTCAGGCCATCGGCATTCGAGGCGAGTCGCTGATCAACGAGACGTTGCTGACTGCCTACTGGAAACAGCTGCGAGCGATTTCCGAGTCGTTGTCGGCCTCTCCCCCCTCCATGGGTGAGTTATTGTCTCTGCCTGGGGTTGCGGTCGACGAGACAGGGGCCGGGCTCTCCGACGAAGACTGGAAACTGGTCGAGCAGGCTGTGGCCAAGGCCCTGGCCACAGTCCAGGAGTTCCGCTCCCGCGAAGGGGGCGAGATGCGGGACGAGATGTTGTCACTCGTCCGCGACCTGCGTCAATGTCGCCAGGACATCCTCGAACGGGCTCCTCTGGTCATCACTGCCTATCGCGACAAGATCCGCGAACGCGTCACCCAGCTGCTCAGTGGCACCGGATCGACAGTCAGCGATCAGGACCTGATTCGCGAGGTCAGCCTCTTCGCCGACAAGTGCGACATCACGGAAGAACTTGCCCGACTGCAATCGCATCTGGGACAGTTCGAAGACTCACTGAACGCTCATCCGTCAGCCGGCCGCAAGCTCGACTTCCTGTGCCAAGAATTGAACCGCGAGGTGAACACCATCGGTTCCAAGTCGAATGATGTGGCCATCACCCACCGGGTCGTCGACGCCAAGGCTGTGGTAGAGAAGCTGCGGGAAATCGTTCAGAATGTGGAGTGAGGGTGAGGAAGTCGTCAGTTTTCAGTGATCAGTTGTGAGTCAGAAGCAGCCTTTTGTGAAGGGGCAATAAGACTCGACGGAACTGACCACAGGCCACTGCAACTCTGGATGCGATGACTGAAACTGCTGCTCATACTGCGACGCGTGTTCTGGTCCTCTCCGGTCCGTCGGGGAGTGGCAAGTCGACGATCGTGCAACAGCTGATCCGGGACTGTTCGGTTCCCATCCGGATGTGCGTTTCCGCCACGACGCGTGCCCCTCGCCCCGGTGAAGTGAACGGCGAACACTACCATTTTCTTACGCTGACCGAGTTCGAACAGCGGCGCCAGCGCGGCGATTTCATGGAGTGTGCCGAGGTCCACAAGACCGGCAACTGGTACGGCACTCTCTGGTCAGAAGTTGAACTGACGCAATCACTTGGGAAGTGGGCCCTCCTCGAAATCGATGTCGAGGGAGCCCGTAATGTGATGAAGATGTACCCGCACGCGGTATCGATCTTCGTCACGCTTCCCTCACTCGACGAATTTGAACGCCGGCTCCGCTCCCGCGCGACCGAGTCGGAGGAGGTCTTGCAACGTCGATTGCAGACGGCACGCGATGAGCTTAAACTGATAGATTGCTACCGATTTCAGGTAGTCAACGACGATTTGGGGCAAGCCGTCCGGGAAATCTGCCAGATCCTCTCGGACCAAGAGGCAAAACTTCATGCTCGATGAACTCAAAGAAGACTGGATCGTCCACAAGGTGGGCGGTCGATTCAAGCTCTCGACGCTGATTCAGAAGCGTCTGGTTCAGCTGAACAAGGGAGCTCCGCCACTCGTCGAAGAGATGGGCAAGCCCTCAATGCACACCGTCGTGCGAGAAATTCTCGAAGACAAGATCTTCCTGGATGCATCGAACGACGTTGTCATGGCGGTGGATGACGCACCAGATCCGAGCGGTGCTCCAGATCTGGGCGACCTCTAGTTCGCCGTTGCTGCTTTGAAACAACACGATCAAGGGCTGTTTCCGATAACCGGGAATCAGCCCTTCCGTTTTGACGGCGCCCCGCTGAAAATCGGGAGCCTTTCACGTGGACCTCTTGGTGAATGCCCAATCAGGTCTAACTTCAAGTAACTTTCACTCGCAGAGCAGGCAACGAGCCCTGCCCGCGTCTTTTCCCCGCAGGAGTTCCGAGGATGACCACAGCCACTAAGGCTCCCGTCAGTCAGGCCAAGTCCACCGAGCACAAGTCCCTCCCCTACAAGGTGAAGGACATCAGCCTGGCCGATTTCGGCCGTAAGGAACTCGACATCGCCGAGCAGGAAATGCCCGGTCTGATGGCGACTCGTGAAAAGTACGGTCCTAAGAAACCGCTGGCAGGCGTCCGCATCACCGGCTCACTGCATATGACGATCCAGACCGCTGTGCTGATCGAGACCCTCAAGGACCTCGGCGCCGACGTTCGCTGGGCCTCCTGCAACATCTTCTCGACCCAGGATCACGCCGCAGCAGCCATCGCTGCCACCGGGACCCCAGTCTTCGCCTGGAAGGGCGAGACGTTGGAAGAGTACTGGTGGTGTACGTGGGAAGCGATCATCTTCCCGGGACAGAAGGGCCCCCAGCTGATCGTCGACGACGGCGGCGACGTGACCCTCCTGATCCACAAGGGATACGAGATGGAGAACGGCGACAAGTGGGTCGACTCTCCCAGTGACAACCACGAAGTGAAGGTCATCAAGGACCTGCTGAAGAAGATCGGCAAGGAACAGCCCGGCATCTTCCACACGATCGTCAAGGACCTGAAGGGTGTGTCAGAAGAGACCACCACTGGTGTGCATCGTCTGTACGAAATGGCCAACGCGGGCAAACTGCTCTTCCCAGCCATCAACGTCAACGACAGCGTGACCAAGTCGAAGTTCGACAACCTGTACGGCTGCCGTGAATCACTGCTCGACGGCATCAAGCGGGCCACCGACGTGATGATCGCCGGCAAGGTCGGCGTCGTCTGCGGCTACGGCGATGTGGGCAAGGGTTGTGCCGCTGCCCTGCGTGGCATGGGAGCTCAGGTCATCGTCACCGAAATCGATCCGGTCTGTGCTCTGCAGGCTGCGATG
>QWOR01000209.1 GCA_003669575.1 Planctomycetota bacterium
CATTCAAAGCACGCTCAACGAAACTCGCCGGTTTCCTCCTCCCCAGGAGTTTACCGCGCTGGCCAATATCAGCAGCGAAGAGCAGTACCAGGCCATGTATAACCGGGCCAAGGACGATCCGGCTGGGTTCTGGGGGGATCTGGCCAAGGAGCACATTTCCTGGTTCAAGCCCTTCGACACGGCGCTCGAAGGGAAGATGCCGAACTCGAAGTGGTTTGTCGGGGGCGAGACAAACGCCTGCTACAACTGCGTCGACCGGCACCTGTCGACGTGGCGGAAGAACAAAGCGGCCATCATCTGGGAAGGCGAGCCCGGCGACACCCGCGTGCTGACCTACCAGGACCTGCACCGCGAGGTCTGCAAGTTCGCCAACGTGCTGATTCGCCTCGGCGTGCAGACCGGCGATCGCGTGACCCTGTACATGCCGATGATCCCCGAGTTGACGATCGCCATGCTGGCCTGTGCCCGCATCGGGGCGACGCACTCGATCATCTTTGGTGGTTTCTCCGCTGACGCCGT
Source organism: Planctomycetota bacterium (assembly GCA_003669575.1). GTDB lineage: Bacteria > Planctomycetota > Planctomycetia > Planctomycetales > Planctomycetaceae > TH-plancto1. The sequence goes on from QWOR01000209.1 coordinate 520, forward strand.
GGCTGACCGCAACAACGATGCTCAGGCCAAGGTCGTCGTGACCGCTGATGGAGGCTGGCGTCGCGGCAAGGAAGTCCCGCTGAAGCAGGCTGTCGACGACAGCCTGGAGCACTCGCCCAGCGTGCAGAAGGTCGTCGTGGTTCGCCGAACTGGTGGCGAAGTCAACATGGTGACCGACCGCGATTACTGGTGGCACGAACTGATGGATGGCGTCAGCGCTGACTGTGACGCTGTTCCCGTTGACTCGGAACACCCGCTGTTCATCCTCTACACCAGCGGATCGACCGGGAAGCCCAAGGGCGTGCTGCACACCACCGCTGGCTATCTGCTGGGCACGATGATGACCAGCAAGTGGGTCTTCGACCTCAAGGAAGAAGACACTTACTGGTGTACCGCCGATATCGGCTGGATCACCGGTCACAGCTACATCTGTTACGGTCCGTTGGCGAATGGAGCCAGCGTCGTGATGTTCGAAGGTGCGCCGAACTGGCCCGATAACGGACGGTTCTGGGAAATCATCGAGAAGTACAAGGTCAGCATCTTCTACACCGCACCGACCGCGATCCGCGCGTTCATCAAGTGGGGTGATGAGTGGCCGAACAAATACGATCTGTCGTCGTTGCGTCTGCTCGGCTCGGTCGGTGAGCCAATCAATCCCGAAGCCTGGATGTGGTACCACAAGGTCATCGGCGGCGAGAACTGCCCGATCGTCGATACCTGGTGGCAGACCGAAACCGGGGCGCTGATGATCAGCCCGCTGCCGGGAATCACAGCCACCAAGCCGGGTTCATGTACCCGCCCCCTGCCGGGTGTCGTGGCTGAAATCGTGAACGAAAAGGGCGCGCCAGTCCCTGCCAATCAGGGTGGACTGCTGGTCGTCAAGCAGTCGTGGCCGAGCATGCTGCGAACTCTGTACGGCGATCACAAGCGGTACGAAGAGGTCTACTTTGGCAAGCTGGAGGGGCTCTACTTCGCCGGAGACGGCGCGCGTAAGGACGAAGACGGATACTTCTGGGTGATGGGCCGCATCGATGACGTGTTGAACGTCTCGGGGCACCGGCTGAGCACGATGGAAGTGGAGTCGTCGCTCGTTTCGCATCCGCTCGTGGCCGAAGCCGCTGTGGTCGGATTCCCGCACGAGATCAAGGGCGAGGGCATCTGCTGCTTCGTGATTCCGAAGGGCGAAATGCCCCCGGAATCGGCGAAGAAGGAGCTGATCGACCACGTCCGCAAGCACATCGGGGCTCTGGCCACTCCCGATCAGATCCGCTTCACCCCAGCCCTGCCGAAGACTCGCAGCGGTAAGATTATGCGGCGTCTGCTCCGCGACATCGCCGCGGGCCGGGAATCGGTGGGCGACACCAGTACGCTCGATGACATCAGCATCCTCGCGAAGCTGCGGGATGATGAGGAGTAACGAACTCCCGTCGATCGCATTTGACGTGTGAGAGTTTTCCAACCTTTGCGGAGTCCTGTGGATTCCGCAAAGGTTTTTTGTTTTTGTGACTGACTGTATGCAGTTGATGCGGAAGTCGTTGCTGGCTGTTCGACGAATGGATCGCCGCAGTGACCAGGGCGTCTCACGCCGCCTGTTCACCATTTTTAATCGGCTCGGCTGGGTCCGCATTGGCAGGGCGGCGAAGCTCTTCGGCCATGGGCATCTCGTCGAGAGAGCGGATGCCGAACGATTCCAGAAAGAGCCGTGTCGTCCCATACAGGTAAGGACGGCCCAGCGAGTCGTGCTCGCCAGTAATCTTGACCAGACCGCGTTCCATCAGTTGTTTGAGAATTTCCGTCGACTGGACACCGCGGATGTCTTCCAGATCGGCCCGCGTCAGCGGTTGGCGGTAAGCAATAATCGTGAGTGTTTCGAGAGCGACCTGAGAGAGTTTGAGGCGGGCCTGGCGCTCATGGATCTTGTCGAGCCAGCGGGCGTATACCGGCCGGGTCATCAGCTGATACCCCGTCGCCAGTCGCTCGACTCGAAAGGCGGAACCGCTCGAGTCGTACGTCTCATTCAGAGCATCGATCATTCCGGGGATGGCCGCGGCTTCGGGGAGAGCTGCAAACTGAATCAGCTTGCGGGCGGTCAGCGTTCCTTCGGCCACGAAGAGGGCAGCTTCCAGACGTTGCAGAGCAGCTGTCCGCTGGACGGCTTCACGCGCCTTCGTGGGGCGGGCAGAGGTCTCTGGTGAGCGGATCGACCAGGCCCAGTCTCTCCCCATGACGCATGAGGCGTTGTCCCCGCAAAGCGGCGTGACAAATGTGCCGGGATAGCCAGCAGACTCAAACATGGAAGTTACATCGCTGTCTGAGAGATGGGTTGCTTGTCGCGGAATCGCTTCAGGAGCCAGCTGTCAATTTGCTTCAGGGTTTCAGAAACTGCTCCCTCGGGTTCACTCGACTCCGCTTCGAAGCGGTGAATGACCTTGGAATCATCGCCCGGCGAGAAGAGGCAGACAAAGAGCCAGGTATCCTGATCAGCTCCGCGTTCCAGGTGGTAATTTTTGACACCCAGCGAGTTGAGCTTCTTCAGAGCTTCTTTCATGGAGAGCGGTGAGTCTGATTTTTTGTCGTTGGGATCCCGGGATTTGGGGTTCCCGTCATCAGAGTCTGAGGATCTTTTGCTGTCGAGCGACTTGGGATTCTTGGGCTCAATCAGTTCATCTCGCCACGCGATTTGATCGGGACGAGTTGAGTCAGAACGTCCATTGCGTGGACTCAGCTTGCGCTCATCAGTGTCTTCATGGGACGATTTGTCATCCGGCTCGTCATGGGAGTGCTTCGAGAACCCGAGGTCGTCGACATCATGGGGTTTGTGTTTGGGCTTGTCTGGTGACGAGTACTCGTCGGTGCCCTCTTTGTCCCAGCTGGGAGCAGAGTCGTTTTCCCATTCCTCGAATTGCGAGGACGAGGACCTTGAACCCTCGCTGTCATCAGAACTTATGTTCTGGAACTTGCTGTTGAGCCCACGCGTCGCAGCGATCACAGTCGACAGCGGTGGAACGCCAAAAAAGGCCACCATGCCTGCTGCCGCAACAGGGATCGACATCAGAAATGTAACGAAGGAACTGCCTGCTCTTGAGCTCATACGCGAGGCCTCCGTGCCAGAACATCGACGAACTGAGGTGAGTCGACAACACCAGCCTTGGCGGCATCCATGCCACCCTGGTTTCGTCCTTCACCTCCCGGCAGAATCTGCCGTTGAGTCGGGGCGGGATCGTATCCACGCTTTTGAGGTCCCACAAGACCATTTTGTCGGGCACGACTCAACGTCAGGGAGCCGTTGGCAGCGTCTGGACTTACGGTGTCTGAGCCAGCTGCGACAGGGGTGGTATCCCCCGAAACTGTTCGAAGTGTCCACTTTTTTCGACTCTGGTATCGCCAGTATTTCGAGTGTGTACGGGAGATGTCAGGCCACTTTGGCGCGGAAACGGTTGGCGAATGAGTGGGTTGCCAGACCTTGATGATCGATACCGTTTTCAGATCAGTGATGAGTCACATTCGCCAAGTGGGCGAATGACGAATACCAGCAGGCCGCGGCAGTCATCGCACTCCAGCACAGGTCACGCTGAAACTCCCTGCGAATCCCCGAGGAGTGAAAGTCCAGCTGGGGATCGTGAACGTAAGCTGTCCAGCGCGGCCACCAGCCCGGGACGCGGGTTTGGTATCTCGTGTAGTTCTCGCCGAAGCGAACTCGCAGTTGTCGCTCTTCGGAGGGGACGACGTAGCAGAGATAGAGAATCACCAGGACAAAAGACATCACTAACAGAGAGACACTTTGCCAGGCACAACACTGGGCGATCACGATCAGGAACGTGCCCCAGTACTGAGGATTGCGGGTGATTGAGTAGAGACCCACATCCACAATCTGCTGATCGTTCTGGTGAGAGATCGTGGCCATCGCCCACAAACGGATACCGATCCCGCAGAGGACCAGAAGCATGGCGGTCACGTCGAGCCAGACATGGTGCGGTCGGTTGTGTTCCCAGGTCTGAGTCAGCCCCAGGCCAATGACGTAACACACCGCCAGAAACTGCAGACGGATCTGGTTTGGCCAGTCATCGCGAAAGTGGCTCATGGAGCAGCCTTCTCGCACTCGCGTGGTCGTTATTGCTTCGGCAGTCGACGTGCCGACAAGTCGTGGCTGGAAAGGTGGACATGTGAATCGAGTCCACAAATTGTCAGGCTCAGACCTTGGGCAGCAATGTCGCTCTGCAGGGCATAGATTTTGTCCATCACCGTGTGATCGACCAGTCGAGCCTTCGACAGATCGACCACCACAGGTTGGCCGAGCGTGATTCCATGGTGGACGATCTTCTTTCGCAGCGAGATCCAGTTACTGAAGACAGCGGAACGGTCCACATGGATCACCGTTGCTCCATCGGGCCGATACTCGATTTCGTGTTTCGCGTGGAACAGGGAATTGAACGGAACACCGCGATACAGGTGGATCATCAGCTTCACCACGATGCCGATGGCAATACCGATCAACAGGTCAGTTGCCAGCACGCCGAGCAGCGTGGAGACGAACACGATCAACTGTTCGGTCCCGATGTGCTGCATGTGGGCGAATTCCTTCCAGGATGCCAGTCGCATCCCGGTGTAGACCAGCATGGCAGCCAGAGCGGTTTTCGGAATTTCGTGGATCAGGCCAGGCGCTAACGACACAAACACCAGCAGACACAGACCATGGCAGACGCCTGAGAGGCGGGTCCGGGCTCCATTGTCGATGTTGGCCTTGCTGCGGACGATCTCGGAGATCATGGGAAGTCCACCGATCATTGCCACGGTGGTATTGGCGACACCCACAGCCAGAAGATCACGGTCCATGTTGGTCTTGCGCTTGTAGGGATCGAGCAGGTCGACAGCCTTGGCGCTGATCAGCGATTCCAGACTTCCGATCAGGGCAAACATGATGACCCACTTCCAGGCGACCCACTTCTGCAGGGCGGAAAAGTCCGGGGTTGTGATCGCTTTGAACAGGTTGTCGGGGACGCTGACAAGGTATTTGTCATTCAGCAGATAGTTATTCCCCGCGAACCGGTACTCGTGAGTCTCGGCGATATGGAACCAGAGTCCCATCGCGATTGCCACGACAATGACGACCAGCTGGGCGGGGATGCGCTTGATGATCGGATTCTTGATGAGCGGCATGCCGAACAAGATCAGCAGGCTGACGATCCCGACCAGGGCGATCTCGGGATTCATGTTCCTGATAGAGTTGGGGATCTGAGCAATCTGTCGGAATGGACCGCCCTGGACATCCATGACCCCCAGAGCCACGTGAAACTGCTTGGTGAAGATAATGACGCCAATCGACGCCAGCAGACCGTGAACCGCAGAGAGCGGAAAGAACTCTCCCAGAATTCCGATTTTCAGTACTCCAAAGAGGATCTGAATCACACCGGCGGCGACACCGACCGCCAGCATCATGCGGTACGCCTCCAAGTCGCTCAGACCCATGTCTTTGAATTCAGTCACCGCGCCCAGCACGATCGCAATCAGTCCGGCTGCGGGGCCCTTAATGGTCAGTTCGGAGTTACTGATCAGAGCGCAGATCAGCGAACCCACGATTGCCGTAAAGACGCCGGCGACTGCCGGACAGCCACTGGCAATGGAGATGCCCAGGCAGAGTGGCAGCGCGATCAGGAACACCAGGAAACCAGAAAAGGCGTCTTGCGCGTAGTTGGTTGGCACGGGCGGCTTCGCGGTGCCTGGCAATGTCTGACTCATGGTGACTCCGGAGGTGAAGCTGTTTGTCCCCAAGACATTGACAGCTCGGCACTCGCAAGATCGGGCTTCTGTGAAAGAAAAGCAATTCATGTACCGCGGGCCTGATTCTTGCTGGAACCCCTGAGACTCTCAGTATTTCGGGACAACTCCCATGAATGCGACCCACCGGGCTGATCTCTCAGAGGCCATGCTGGCTTCTCAACGGCCAGCCTGTTTGAATACACCTTTGGACGAGGAAGGTTTCGGGCTGGGGAGTGATATGACACAAAGGTTCCATCTCATCTGGCCACTGCTCGGGCTGAGTCTCCTGTTGGCAGTACTGAGTGCTGTGGCCGCATTGGGACTGGTCCGTGAACAGCGAAACGCAGCTGCCGATTTACGCGTCGATGCCGCTCGCATGAGGACTGCGGCCGAACTTGAAGAGTGTTTCACAGAATTGATTGCGCTCATTAAGGACCGCGTTCGCACTCTGAACGCGGTTCATCTGCGAGCTCAGACGCTCCTCAATGAATCGCTTCAGCGGAATGCAGACCAGGTCAACACGGGACAGCTGGCTAAGATTAACGTCGCCTTCCAGACCCATTTGAAGGAATGGAACGCTCTTCCCAGTAGCGGAGTCCAGGTGGACGAAGCGATGGTTCCGCGATTTGTGGAACGGCTCGAACGTGAGATGGTCCGCCCCAGTCACGATCTGGAAGCTGCTTGTTCACAGAAGTTGCAGTACTCCGCAGATCTGCATTCTCAGCTGCTGCGGCGAACAACTTGGGGGTTGGTCTGGGTGGTTGGGCTGGGGGGGATCGCCGGACTGGTCTTCGGGTTTGGGGTGTCTCAGGGAGTCTCACGCTCGATTCGACGTCTGCAGGTCCAGGTCCGCGACGCAGCGGGGAAACTCGATCCTTCCGCATCGGAGATCGTATTGACCGGGGACGGGAATGTGGTGGCCCTGCATGATGAAATGGACTCGCTCTCGGAACGCATTGAAAGATTTGTGGCCATGTTGCAGCAACGCGATCGCGAGGTGCTGCGGGCCGAACATCTGGCGGCACTGGGACAGCTGGCTGCTGGAGTTGCTCATGAAGTGCGTAACCCGTTGACCTCCATCAAATTGCTTGTTCAAGCAGAATTGGAACAAGGGACTCGCGGAGGAATGGCACCCGAGGATTTGCGGATTATCGAGAGCGAAGTTCAACGAATGGAACGCTCTTTGCAATCGTTCATTGATTATGCCCGGTTGACGGAACCCGAACAGAAACGCATTGATCTGGAATCGATCGTCCGGAATGTCATGGGATTGATCCGGGGTAGGGCTGCGCGTCAGCATGTAGAAATGGTGTTGCGGGCCCCCGATCAAGGCGTGGCTGTCTCGGCGGATGTCAACCAGATGCAGCAGGTCGTGTTGAATCTGGCACTGAATGCGTTAGATGTCATGCCCCACCAGGGGCAATTGACGTTTACGACAGAACGCGTGGGGGAGAATGCCGAGCTGAGTGTTGAAGACACGGGTCCGGGAATCGATCCGGACATGCTGCCCCGATTGTTTCAGCCCTTTGCCACCAACAAGGAAACGGGACTGGGGTTGGGGCTGGTGATTACAAGGCGTATTGTGGAGGCCCACGGTGGACGGGTGACTGTGGAGCAGGCATCGACAAGCGGTGCGAGGTTTCGGGTGTCGTTGCCCGCCTATGTCGATCAGCTGGCAGGAGTGAGCGTATGACCATGACCCGATTGCTGGTCGTCGATGATGAGCCCTCGATTCAGCATGCGTTCGCGCGGGCCTTCCGAGATACCGCGATTCAGCTGGATCAAGCGGGGAGCGCCGCCCAGGCCGTGCAATTGCTGGCGGAGACTTCGCCCGATGCGGTTGTGCTGGACGTGCATCTCCCGGATGCGTCGGGGCTGGAGACCTATCACCGATTGCGAAAGCTGGATGCCCGTGTGCCGGTGATCATGGTCACCGGTCATGGAACCACAGATCTGGCGATCCAGGCGATCAGCGAAGGGGCGTTCGAGTACCTGCTCAAACCGCTCGATCTGCACGTGCTGCGTGAGGTGATCGACCGGGCGATTCGGGCCAGTCGACTGATGCGGGTGCCCGCGACCCTGCCCGAAGTCGATCCGACGTCCGTGTCTGGCGATACTCTGATCGGACGCTGTCCTCCGATGCAGGAGGTCTACAAATCGATCGGACGAGTGGCCAGGCAGGATGTCACTGTTCTGATCCGTGGCGAAAGCGGTACCGGGAAGGAGCTGGTGGCTCGTGCGATCTACCAGCATTCAAAGCGGGCTGATAAGCCGTTCATGGCGATCAATTGCGCGGCGATTCCGGACAGTCTGCTGGAGAGCGAACTGTTTGGGCACGAGAGAGGGGCTTTTACGGGGGCCGATCATAAGCACATCGGCCGGTTCGAACAGTGCCATGGCGGAACCATCTTCCTCGACGAGATCGGGGAGATGAGCCCGATGACGCAGGCGAAAATTCTGCGTCTCATTCAGGAGCAGTGTTTTGAGCGAGTGGGAGGGACATCCACGATTAAGACGGATGTGCGTCTGATCTCAGCGACCAACGCCGATCTGGAAGCGATGTCGGATGATGGTCGATTTCGTAAGGATCTCTACTTCCGTCTCAATGTGTTTTCCATCCTGCTGCCACCGCTTCGCGAGCGGGGAAGTGATCTCCGCCTGCTCATTGAACACTATCTGCGACAGTTGGGGAATGATCTCGGCAAGCCCGATCCACAGATTGATGAGAGTGCTCTGTTGCTGCTGGAGGCGTACTCCTGGCCAGGAAATGTTCGGGAGTTGCAGAGCGTCCTGAAGCAGTCGTTATTGCAGGCCAACGGCTCGGTTCTGCTGCCTGATTTTCTCCCTGACAGCGTGCGGTCCGGTATTGCTGGCCCGAGAGAAGATCTCCCGCTGGCCAATGGTACCACCGGGACGGATTGGGACGCGTTTGTGGGGGGGCGTATCGCTCTGGGAAGCGAGAATTTGTATGCGGAGAGCCTGGAACTGATGGAGCGCGAGTTATTGGTGCGCGTGCTGCGGCACACCGAGGGCAACCAGGTCCAGGCAGCCCGCATTCTGGGGATTACTCGAGGCAGCTTGCGTAACAAGATTCGTAGTCTGAACATCGAAATCGCACGTTCGATCTGGTCTGAAAACGACCAGCCTGAGTTGTAGGCGATCATTGACATTCGGGTTAGCAGTCGTTGGATATTAATTGAGCAGGCCCAGCTTGAGACCGGGGCGTTCAAATTCCCTCGGCGGCTCTCTCGGGCGAGGGAATTTTGGGCCGCTGGATTGGGAGGCAGCAAGTTTACAGCCAGCACCTCAGGCTGTGCGAAAACGCTCAAATGTCGGATTTCTCCTTGTCTCGCCTCACTTCTGTGCTGATCAAGAGAGGTGAATTCGAGCAGCTGTCGTTGTAAAACCATTCCGTGAGAGCCTTAGCATCGCGACATTGAGCCGGGATGGCACTGCGATTGCATCAGGTTATTTCATTCTGAACTGTTCGCTTGAATATGTGGACGGAGTGCGTTGTGGAACGGGTCAACTGGATTCAAAAGCACCTGACTGAGGCAGCAAAGTTGCTGCCAGCTCAGGGGCCGATCACGGCCTTCGTGTTTCTCAACTCCCTTCAGGCTCTGGAGGATCTCCCGTTTGAGCAGGGATTGGAGCGGGGGCGCGAGCTGTTCGGGTGCGAAACCTACCTGTCGGAGGACCGCTATCGGGAAAAGCTGGCCACCGGTCGTATCCGGGTGAGTAACCTGGTGGATGAGCTCCGGGCGGATCTGGGCGATCGAGGGGGCCAGCCAGTGGGCCCTTCCGGCACACTGTTTGACCTTCGACTCTCGATGCTGATTTCTCCGGTCCGGCTGGCTCCGACGGAAGAGATTGAATGGTTCATCGCAGAGACCGACGCTCTTTCCAAGTATGGTGTCGAGGTCTTGCCCGAAGTGGGGGAGCAGGCGACAGAGAAGACGCGTCAGTGGGCCATGCGAGAGGTTCGTACAAACCCTGCGAATCCATGGCGTCAGGCCCTCCCCAAGGTTATGGATTCCGGCATTGAAGGTTGGAGTCGCGACGAATGGACGGCGTTCGCCTTGAAGGCACTGTGGGAGGTCTGCCGCCGGGGCGTGAAAGATGTCCCACTTCGCAAAGATCCCACGCCACAAAATCGCCATCGCGACCTCTTCAGAGCGGCCACTGGCGAGGATTGTGACCGGCTGTTTAACGAGATCCTCATTCCCTTCTGCGCCCGGTTCGTGGACCAGGGGCTCGCGACCTGGGAGTTGCCCCATCGCGAACAGGGATTCTGGAAAACGTTCAAGGAGCTGTATGGTGACGATCGGCTGGTCGAGCGCTGGCTCAAGGCATTGCCGGGAGAACTCCAGCGTCTGTCGGCATTGTCTCCGGAGGAGGTCATTGCGGACTCGCTCCGTCTGCTGGGAGTTTCGGATGAAGAAGGGCCCGAGTTTCTGACTCGCGAACTCCTGGCCCTGCGCGGATGGGCGGGCACGATCTGGCAGGCGGAAGATCGCGGTGATCGTGTGGGCCATCCCATGCCACCGGGGACGCTGATTGAATACATGGCCGTCCGACTGGTGCTGCTGCGGGTGGCGCTGGGGTACCTGGTGCGGCGCGAAATGCCAGAGGTGAAATCCCTGGCCGAGCTGCGCGGTGTACTCAGGAGTCGGGTCAGTCCGGCAGTCGAAACGACAAATGAAGAACGGGCCATTCAGGTCTTTCAACTGGCCCAGATTCTCGGCTGGTCCGCTTCGGACCTCGCGGCCATGTCCCGCGAGCAGTGGTGCGTGCTGGTGAATGAGATCGAGGCGTTTCATCACCCTCAGCGGCGTAGAGTGTTTCATCAGGCGTTTGAACGCCGGTTCCGTACACAGGCACTCGATGCGATCACCGTTCACACCCGTGATCGGAAAGGGGCAAAAGTGGAGAATCCACTCTTCCAGTCGGTCTACTGCATCGACACTCGCGAAGAGTCATTCCGTCGCCATCTGGAAGAAGTCTGCCCACGGGCGGAGACCTTTGGCGCGGCGGGTTTCTACGGTGTGGCGATGTACTACAAGGGAGTGTCCGACGCCTACTATCAGGCCCTCTGTCCGATTGTGGTCCGTCCCAAGAACTATGTGACCGAGGAAGTGGTCTTCAGTCTGGCGGAGTCGAATCGCCGCCGTTCCACAGCTCGCAAGCGACTGGCCACAGCTTCGCATCAGGTGCATGTCGGCTCGCGGAGTATGACCGGGGGGGCACTGCTCACCGCATCATTGGGGGTGCTGGCATCATTCCCATTGGTCGCTCGCGTGCTCTTTCCTGCAACGACATCGCGGATTCGTCGGGCGTTCGGCAGCGTGGTCGAGCCGCCGCGCGTGACGCGACTGCGGATTGAACGCTCCACAGAACAGCCTGGTCCCGACGGCGATTCCATCGGCTTCTCTCTGTCGGAGATGGCTGACGTGGGCGAACGCATTCTCAGTGAGACGGGGCTCCGCTCCGGGTTTGCCCGGCTCGTCTTCTTTTTCGGCCACGGATCTTTCTGCCTCAATAATCCCCACAAATCGTGCTACGACTGCGGTGCCTGTTCAGGGAGTGCGGGGGGAGCCAATGCGCGTGCTCTGGCGGCCATGCTGAATGACTCTCGGGTGCGGAAGATTCTGGCGGAGCGGGGCATCGCGATCCCCGATACGACCGTCTTTATTGGAGGGCTGCACAACACGGCCAAAGACACGTTTTACTATTTCGATCTGGATCAACTCCCGCGGACACACACCTTGGACTTCGAGACGGCGAGAGACCATCTGGAAGAGGCGAGCCGACGAAACGCTCAGGAACGCTGCCGTCGCTTTTACTCCGCGCCGCTCGACATCACTCCCGGCGAAGCCCACCTGCATGTGGAGAACCGTTCCGAGGACTTGGCCCAGACGCGGCCCGAGTTCGGTAACGCCTCGAACGCGATGTGTATCGTCGGTCGACGCGAAAGAACGCAGGGGCTCTATCTGGATCGCCGTTCCTTTCTGGTCTCGTACGATCCGACGCTGGACGATTCGGACAGTACGATTCTCGGGCGGATTCTGGGTGCGGTGGTCATCGTCTGCTCGGGGATCAACCTGCAGTACTACTTCTCCTATGTGGATTCGGTGGGGTGGGGGGCGGGAACCAAGCTGCCGCACAACATCACGTCACTGCTCGGGGTCATGGATGGAGCCGCCAGCGACCTGCGGACGGGGCTTCCGTGGCAGGGCGTGGAAATTCATGACCCGATCCGTTGTCTGTTCGTGATCGAAGCCCACCCGGAGGCCATCGAAAAGATCATGCAACGTAATCCGGCCGTCGGAAACATCCTTCGTAACGGCTGGGTGCAGCTGGCGCTACTTGATCCAGACAGTTCGCAGGTGCAACTCTACCAGAACGGGAAGTACGTCCCCTATGTTCCCAGCATCAATGAACTGCCCCGGGCTAAGACATCCGTAGCGTGGTTCCGAGGCTGGCGGGAGCACATGGACTTTGCCGAGATCGATCCCAACGGGACATCGGAGCGTCAGATCCCATGCCCGACGACCTGACGAAACCCCAGCACAGTCTGCTGGCCTGAATTCTTTGGAAACTTGCAGTTCGACCTGACCGATCTTGATCGCGGACATCACCTTATGAACTGGTTTACGATTCTTGGACTGATTGTGGTGGGGTGCCCGACACTGCTGGTCGTCGTTCTGGGTGTCGCTTCGATCATCGATCGTCCGCTGTCTGAGCGCTGGTCGAGCCGGCTGGTACAGATCGCCATGGTGGCCGGATTACTGGCTTCCGTCGCGATCCTGGTGATGATGCTCAACGACGATGACCGACGGGTGCCGATTGAGCTGGGACATTGGGTGGTATTGTCTGAACACGGGCATATGACCGCCAAGCAGCTGGCCAACTCCGATCATGCGCACCATGCCTTGTTTCACTTCTCGTTTAAGTTTGAGTTTGATCGTCTCTCCGTCCCGTTTGTGATCCTCACTTTTATCCTGTGCGGGACGATTGGGGCCTTTGCCGAGAAGTACATGCACCGGGAGGCCGGGTACAACCGGTTCTTTATGTTGTACTCCATCTTCGTGCTGGGGATGGTCCTGACTTCACTGGCAGGAACAATCGAGACGTTGTTTACAGGCTGGGAACTCGTCGGGCTGTCGTCGACGCTACTCGTTGCGTTTTATCATGAGCGGCAGAATCCGTGTCGCAATGGACTACGGATCTGGATTGTTTATCGATTGTCGGATTGCGGGCTGTTGATGGCCGCACTGTTGCTGCATCATCTGTCGGGCGAAGGGGACTTTGACTCGCTGATGGGAGCGGGGGCCTGGCCGGAAGGCGTGGCCTCTCTGCCACCGGCACAAGCATTCACGGTCGGATTGCTGCTGCTGATTGCAGTGGCGGGTAAGTCGGCCTTGATTCCGTTCTCGGGGTGGTTGCCTCGCGCGATGGAGGGGCCGACACCGTCGAGTGCTGTTTTCTACGGGGCGCTCTCCGTCCACCTTGGGGCTTATCTGCTGCTGCGGATCAGTCCGCTTCTGGCTCTGTCGCCTGCTCTCTCGGCGCTGGTCGTGATCCTGGGACTGTCATCAGCGCTCTTTGCCGCATTCACCGGACGAGTCCAGACTGACATCAAGTCGGCGCTGTCGTTTGCTTCGTTGACTCAGGTCGGCTTTATCGTGGCGGAGATCGGTCTCTTCGCCTGGCTCGGGCACCGCTGGAATATGCCTAAGCTGCTGTATATCCCGCTGGTTCACATCCTGGGGCATGGATGTGTGCGGACGCTGCAGTTCGTTCGCGCTCCCTCGTTGCTGCACGACTACGGCATTCTGGAGAACGCGATCGGAGGACGGATGGCCTTTGTGCCACCCCGCTGGTCCTCGGCACTTCCACAGCGCTGGCGGACTCGGATGTACCGGCTGGCTCTGCATCGCGGCAACCTGGATGCCATCCTGCAAAAATACATTGTCGATCCACTGGTCGCTTCGCTGAAGTGGCTCGACGGATTTGACCAGTGGGTGGTCAAACGGGTGAACGGGAAATCGGACGAGTCAGTCAGTGATGACAGCTGAGGGGGGATCAACCTAGTTTCGCGGCAATCTTCCGTCTGCCGCAGACGGTCCCTCTTCAAATCCTTGAGACGTACTCACCTCCATGAACGAACTTCATTATCCATGGATCGAAATCGCGATTCTGCTTCCGCTGTTGGGAGCCGGGTGGGTGGCTCAGATCCCAGACCGCATCATTGCTCGCCGCCATTGCCTGGTGTTTGCAGTCCTGGCATCGATTGCTGCAGCTGCGGAGGCCTGGGACTTCTACTCACTGCATGTTCACCAGGCAGAAGATCATTGGCATCTGATGACGCGTCTGATTGGGCGCGAGCTGTTTGTGATCGACGAACTGAGCGCGCCGCTGGTCCCGCTGACATCGCTATTATTTCTGCTGACAGCTCTGGCGACGCTGCGGACCAAGGTGCCGCGGTTTTCATTTTCGACGATGCTGGTTGGAGAGTCGATTGCTCTGGCGATGTTCAGTGCCATCGACCCCTGGGTGATTATTCTGATGCTGATCGGCAGTTCGGTACTTCCGTACTTTGAGCTGCGCAGTCGAGGTCGACCGACGCGGCTATACGCCATGTCAATGATCACTTCGGCGATACTGCTGGTCGTCGGCTGGTATCTGGTGGACAGTTGCGGTCGGCGCCCGGAGTCATTCTGGCGGTTGATCCCGCTGTTGCTTGGCGTTTCGATTCGGTGTGGCATTTTCCCGTTCCAGACGTGGTTGACTGACCTCTATGAGAACGCCACGTTCGGAACAGCCCTGTTGATGAGTACGCCACTGGCGGGGGCCTATGCGGCTTTGCGTCTGATCGTGCCCTATGCGCCGGAGGCGTCACTGCGCTGGCTGGGGCTGGGATCGCTGCTGACAGCTGTGCTGGCGAGTGCCTTGTCGATGGTGCAGAAGGACGCCCGGCGATTTTTCTGCTGCATGGTGATCAGTCATACCGCGATGGTGTTGATCGGGCTAGAGGTCGCGACGCCGATCGGACTGACGGGGGCGATGTGCGTGTGGTTGTCTGCCGGGTTGTCGCTGGGCGGTTTTGGTCTCACTCTGAGAGCCCTGGAAGCCCGTCGCGGTCGACTGAAGTTGACTCATTATCAAGGGCTCTACGAGCATGCTCCCGCACTGGCGATCTGTTTTCTGCTGACGGGTCTGGGGTGCGTGGGATTCCCCGGCACCATCGGGTTCATCGGGACCGAGATGCTGATCGACGGGGCCGTCGGAGCCTACCCGCATGTGGGACCGATGATTGTGATTGCCGCTACGTTCAACGGAATCGCAATTATGCGGGCGTATTTCCTGCTCTTTACGGGGGTCAGGTACTCCTCGTCGGTTTCACTGCAGATCGGCGGGCGAGAACGAATTGCCGTGTTGACTCTCGCCGCGCTCGTCCTCGGAGGAGGTTTTTTTCCTCAGCCTGGAGTCTCGACGGCTTTTCATGCCTCGCAGTATCTCATCAAGGAGCGAGCCAATCGCATTCCAGAGGTCAAAGCCATCCATCACGAGGAGGATGACGACCACGATGATAACGATGACGAGCACCATGACCGCGACGAACGTGATGACCACGACCACCAAGATTGAGATGTCTCGGGCAGCGGCATGCTCGTGAAGACTGCGTCGACTTGCGGGAACGCCGTCAGAGGCCCCGTCGCTCGGCTTGTTGGCAACCGTTTCACGGCATACCCTACGCGTATTCGCATCCCCTCACACCCCAGGAGTTTCCTCGCGTGTCTGACGCCTTGGCCAATGTTCAAAAGAAGCATGATTTCCTGATCGCCATCGACTCGGATGGCTGTGCGTTTGACTCGATGGAGATCAAGCACAAGGAATGCTTCATCCCCAACTTTATCAATCACTTCGGTTTGCAACCGATCTCAAAGTACGCCCGCGAAGCGGCCGAGTTCACGAACCTGTACTCCAAGACCCGTGGAGCCAACCGGTTCCCCGCCTATCTGCTGGCTCTCGACCTGCTTGAGCAACGGGCCGAAGTCATCGCCCGAGGGTTCAAGGTTCCGAAGTTCCAGGGGCTCCGCGACTGGGTCAAACGCGAGACCAAGCTCTCCAGCGGCACTGTGAAAACCGAAGCCGAGAAAACCGGCGATGCTGACCTGAAGGCCGCCTCGACCTGGTCCTCAGCGGTTGATGCCACCGTCAAGACCATCGTCCACGGCGTGCCTCCATTCCCCGGTGTGCGGGAAAGCCTCCAGCTGCTCCAGGGAAAGGCCGACCTCATCGTCTGTTCGGCGACGCCGACTCCCGCTCTGCAGGCCGAATGGAGCGAGCACGGCATCGCCCAGTACGTCTCGGCGATCTGCGGCCAGGAAATGGGCAGCAAGTCCGAGATCCTCACCGCAGCCATCGCCAAGGGGTATTCACCCGACAAGGTGCTGATGATCGGTGACGCTCCCGGCGACATGAAGGCTGCCCTGTCAGTCAAGGCCCGCTACTTCCCGATCAACCCCGGCCACGAAGACCAGAGCTGGGCCAAGTTCCAGGCCGAGGCCATTGGTCGCTTCTTCGCCG
>QWOR01000126.1 GCA_003669575.1 Planctomycetota bacterium
GAAGCCCGGCATGACGTTGTTGCCATCGGGGCCGGCGTAGTGAGCCTGCGGATCGGAGATGAACTGCTTGAGCCATTCCTTGCCAGCATACCCGGTCAGGACAGGGAACAGATCCTTGGAGATCGGCTCTGCCTCACCCTTGGCCTGCATGGCGTGGCAGTCACTGCACGCGGAGTCGAACTGGCCGCTGGTGAGCTTGCCCGTGGCGAAGATTTCACGCCCGCGCTGGACCTTGGCCTCAGTTGCCGCGAGGGCGTCTGAGCGATCGCCCTGAGCATAGAGGAACTCGACCAGTGCTTCGAAGTCGGCAGCATTCGCAGCGTCCTTGAGCAGTGGGCCATTCGTGGCCGACCACTCCTTCATCTGGCCGGAGACGATTGCAGTTGCGCCCTTTTCACGCTCGGGAGAGGCCCCTCCGGAGACTGTGATGTTCTTAAGAGATGCGAAGTGATTCTCGTAGTCGGTCAGGACCGATTTGATCCAGTCACGGCTGCCGAAGCTGGTCTGGTCGCGATGGAGAATGTCCGCCAGCTGGGGAGCCTGAGCCGGTTTGGTGAACATGATCCCCGGAGACTGATGGCACTCCAGACAGTAGGTCTTGAACAGGTTGGCCCCCTGCGTTTGAGGGTCATTGCGTAGCAGCGAGATTGCTCCATCGGCCGGGATACCGCTCGGTGACTGGGCCAACTCCACCGTTCGGGCTCCATCAATCTTCGCGAGCGTCACGGCGACGCGGAAGTCATTGCTGTCGGCATCCTGCTGATACCAGTCTTCATAGAGCGCGTACCCGGTGAGGCTGCCTGCTCCGAGCATCACGATGATCAGGAATGCGACGTTGAACACATGCCCGGCCCGCTTGCGGCCGATAATCGGCATCGCAGCCAGAATCCCCATCAGAATCCCTGGGATGACGATCGCACCGAACGCCTCGCCGAGGTGTGTCGCCTCACCCAGCTGGGAAACCCACTCGAACTTCAGGAACCGGAACAGGAACAGGTAGTACCACTCAGGACGAGCTGCGTTGTAGGCCTCGGCCGGGTTCGCCGGGGCACTCAGTTCGGCCCCGTGATGCCAGAGTGACAAGCCCATGAGTGCCGCCAGTATCGCCAGACACGCCACTCCGTCCATCAGAATCTGGTCGGGCCAGAACATCCCATCGGGCTTCTTCTTGGGCTCAGCGGGGGTAATCCCGTGGCGACGGAATACGGCAATGTGCAGGACCAGAAAACCAACCAGCAGGGCGGGCAGCACCCCGGCGTGCATCGCGAAGAAGCGGGTCAGGGTGTGGTGCCCGTACTCGCTGCCGCCTTGTGCCAGCTTCTGGATCGAGGGGCCGACGACCGGCGTAGAGCCCATGATCTCGGTCGCAACCTGGGTGGCGTAGTACCCCTTCTGATCCCAGGGAAGCAGATATCCGGTCAGCCCCAGGCCCATGACGATCTGCATCAGGACCAGACCGAGCCAGAAATTCAGCTCCCGTGGCGCTTTGTAGGCACTATCGATGATCACCTGGACCAGGTGTACCACCATCAGGAGGACCATCGCCTGGGCCGCGAAGTGATGGATCCCTCGCACCAGCCAGCCGAGCGTCATCTCATTCTGGATGTAGTAGACGCTTTCCCAGGCGGTTTTCGTGCTGGGGCTGTAGGCCATCCACAGCAGGATGCCCGTGATCATCTGGATCGTGAACGTGAAGACGAGCGTGCTGCCCCACACATACCGCCAGCGCGCTCCGCCGGGGATGCGCTCGAACAACGCTTCGTGCATAATCGCACGGTATCCGGTCCGATCGTCGAACCAGTTCAGCAAGTTAGCGATCATCAGCGGAACTCATCGCGGAGGGGCGGGGCATCCTGTTCCAGCGGAATTACCACTGCTTCAGGAGCCGTTAACCGAGGTGGGACATGCAGGCAGGACAGCCTCCAAGGAGACTGCGTGAGTCAATTTGACTCACTGTGTCGTCTTCGCACAAGCAAAGCGGGACGAATTCAGGAGTCGCACACCTGTCGCGGAGTGTCGCGCTGCGGCGAGTTACCGAATTTTTCGTTCGGGGTACTCGACGATCACGGTGGTCCGGATGCCGCCGCGCGGGGTGAAGTCGGCGGTGATCTTCATCCAGCGGGGCTGGGTCACTGCGACGAGATCGTCCAGGATTGTATTGGTGACGTTCTCGTAAAACGCTCCGTGATTCCGGTACTGCTGCAGGTAGAGCTTCAGCGACTTCAACTCGTAATTCAGTTTATCGGGCACGTAGGAAATCGTCAGCGTGCCAAAATCTGGCTGACCTGTCTTAGGACACATCGAGGTGAACTCGGGACAAACCGTATCGACGATGTAATCCCGCTGCGGGAAGGGATTCGGAAAGGTTTCCAGCAAGTCGCGGGTCGGCTGGCTCATCGAAGAGTCCTGAGTCTGCAAGTGAGGGTATTGTTGTCGCGTGACACTGACGCATCGTCACGGCACAAGATGATAGAACGGCGGTCCACGAAGGCGACACCCGGAGTCAGTTTCGACAGCCGGGTGAATGCCTCGGTTCGCGATTACTTGCCGTCGCGAGGACGGTTCTTCCCCTGGCCGTCGGTTTGATGCTTCGCGGCATCCGCAGCTTCCATCAGCCGGTTCATCTGCCGTTCCAGGAACGATTTCGGCCGGTTCGGGTCGATCAGCTCGGGAGCGTTCTCCGGCTTCAGCACGATCGGCGGCATGAACCGCTTCAACAGGCTCCGCTCAACCATGCCGAGAATACTCGACGCGATGAAGTAGAGGCATAGCCCGGCGGGAACCGTATAGAACATGAAGCCCATGAACACTGTCATGAAGCTCATCATCTTGTTCCGAAGCTGCTCTTCTTCATTCTGAGCGGGCGGCATCATCTGCTTCTGCTGATACAGGAACAGCCCCACGTTGAGCAGCGGCAACAGATTAAAGGTCGACCCGATCCAGGGAATCTCGCGGCCAAAGCTGAACAGGGCATCGGGCGCAGCGAGGTTGTTGATCCACAGGAACTTCGCCATCCGCAGATCAACCGCCGTGTACAACGCGTTGTACAAGCTGATGAAGATCGGCAGCTGGAGAAACAATGGGAGGCAACCACCAAACATGTTGTGGTTATACCGCCGCATCAGGTCGCGCTGAGCTGAGACGAATTTCTCAGGCTCGTTGGCATACTTGGCCTTGAGCTTGGTCAGCTCGGGCGTGATGAGCTTCATCTTCTCGCCGTCGTAGACCTGCTTCCTGGTGATCGGCAGCATGCACATACGCACGGTGAACGTCAGCAGAATGATGGCGAGCCCGTAAGGCAGATAGCAGACGTTATGGAAGAACTGCAGGATGGCCACCATCGTCTTGGTGATGATCGCCAGTCGACCGAAGTTGAGCGCCGACTCTTCGCCCAGCGGACGAGCCAGCGGGATCCGCTTTGGTCCGAGAAAGATCTCATAGGCGTGCTTGACGGTTCCCTTGGGGGGGATTGTCAGCTGCGTGGAGGTGAGCATGACACCGACATCGCTGCGTGGCGGGTTCGCCTTATCGCGGGCGATGATGATCGGCTGTGCTGTCTTCAGGTAGCTGTCAGGCTGGCCATCTTTATTCTCGTCGAGAAGTTGATCGACCTTGGGCTTCATGAGTGCCATGAAGAACTGGACATCCACCCCCACGAAGTGCAGCGGGTCCCGCCAGCTGTCGATGAGACTGGGATCCTTCTTCGAGGCGGCTTTGTCGAACTGCCCCAGGATCTCGGACGCGGTCCGGGTGATCGCCGTGACATCTGAAGCGTTCTGTGGATCGTCGTAGGTCTCGGCCTTCAGTTCGACATAGTTCCGGGTATTGGCGACGTTCTCCAGCGGCAGACCAATGGGCCCTACGAGCTTGTAGGACTGCTTGATCTCCTTGTCGGTGAGGTTCTCAATCTCGAGGTCGAGGTTGAGCAGGTAACCCATCTCGTCCTCGTCACGGTCCTTTTCATTCCCCGTGTGCAGCGTATAGGTCTTGCGAACCGCGACTGAGCCATCGGGAGCCTGCAGTCGGAAGGTCGCTTTCTCATTGGTCGCGCCGGGAAGCAGCTCCCAGTGAGCTGTGCGGGTTGTCTTATTCTGCGATTGAATCTGAGCATCGATGGCGTCGATGGCGGTCTGGAACGAGTCGGGTTCGGTCCCGTCCACGTCGGCGTTGCGGTTGCCCAGAATCTTCAGCGGAACTGTGCGGTCTTCCAGAACGGTGTACCGCTCATCGTTGAGCTTGGCCCACTCCACGGCAGCGCCCTTCGAGGTCAGCTGGACTTCGAGGAAGAAACCCTTGCCGCGCTCGACAGTCCCCAGTTTATGCTGCGCGGGAGAGCCTTCGGTCAGCACGACTGGCTTGGACGGTTCAGGAGTCGCAATGGCCGCAGGTGCGGGCTGACCCTCGGCGGGAGCTGCCTTGGTCAGTTCGGGCGCAACATCTGGGCTCTTGTCCGGATCTATCTCAGGCTTGGCCGGATCGACTGCATCGACAGCCGCTGCGTCGGGTTTGGGCGGTGGGAACAGGCTTGGAAACAACCGGGGAGCCAGGTTCAGCCAGATCATCAGAACGGCACCCATAACCAGCATCTTGACGAGCTGGCTACGGTCGAATGGGGATTTCTGTTCCATCGGATTGACTCATGAATGCCACTGCGACACACCCGCATTGGGCGGTCGTCGCAGCGAGGCTGCTTCCTCGAACGGCTGTTCTCAGGCGAGGGATCAACACGTCGGGGAAAAAAACAGGAATCACGCAGTCTAACGCGGGTCAATTCAATCGGCGACTCCCCGCCGGGGCTCTCTCTCATCCCTGAGAGCGAACTGCTGTCCGGGGCTCTCGTCAGGAAAACCCTGCGGGGTAAGGGGTTCGTATCGATTAACCGATCGCTGGTGTGGCAATTCCGCGTTTCTGAACTCATTCGCAGTTCCACAAATGCGCCGAAACCGCAGGGTCATTGCGCAACGGAACGCTCGCTTGGAGATGAGGTTACATTCATTTTTACGGGGCTGGATGAGGTGGTGTTCCGTCGATTTCAGGAGTGCCAATGGCTGGTGGTTCGGGTAGGATGATGTGGGTCTCTTTGTCTGTTTTTTCTTTGAACAGCGCAGTTCTGGTGCATTCATGTCGTCCATTCCTCTCCCGGCAAAGGACATTTCCCCGCCGCCTGCTTCCAGGCGGTGGATCATCAGTCCTTTGATCGATCAGCTGCTGATACTGTCGACGCCACTCTTGGCGATCCCCATCGTCTACTTGCTCTATCAGCCAATGGGGGTCCAGGCGAAGACAATCGCGCTGATCGTCGCCGCATTCTTTGCACTCGGACATCACCTCCCCGGGATGATGCGGGCCTATGGTGATCGGGAACTGTTTGAGCGGTTCAAAACGCGATTCATTCTGGCACCCGTTCTGCTGTTTCTCCTGAACTTTCCACTGCGCCAAAATCACCCCGACTTCATCCCTCTGCTGATTGTGTTCTGGGCCACCTGGCACGGGTTGATGCAGTTGTACGGGTTTGTTCGGATCTATGATTCCAAGGTCGGCTCGACTTCGCAGGCCACTGCCTGGTGGGACTGGCTGGTGTGCTTATGTGGTTTTATGGGGGCGCTGTTGTTCTGTCCGGCGCGCCTCTCAGACATGATGCGGCACTGGTATGGGCTGGGAGGCTGGTTGATCTCGCCTGGTGCTGTCGTTGCAGCCCAGACCACGGCTAAGGTTCTCCTGGCAGTCGTCTCAATCGGTTTCGTCACGAATTACGTCTACCAGTACTTTCGAGGCAACAAACCGAATCCGATCAAGCTCCTGCTGCTCGTCAGCGGGATCGGGACGTGGTGGTTTGCTGTGGTGTTTATCGAGAACATCATCCTCGGCGTCGCCATGTTTGACGTCTGCCATGATGTCCAGTACCTGGCGATCGTGTGGGTATATAACTGCCGTCGAGTCAGTACGAACCCGAACCTCGGATCGTTCATGAGCTTTGTGTTCCGCCGTGGAATGGTGATGCTCTATGTCGGATTGATTGCCGCTTACGGTGCGTTAGGGATCATTCCCACGCTCGTTGATAATGGGTCGGTGATTCTGTTTATGAACAGCCTCATCGCGACATCCACGCTTCTGCATTACTACTACGACGGATTCATCTGGAAGGTCCGGGAGAAGTCGACGCAGACCAGTCTCGGGCTGGATCAGGGAGCGGCAGGTGCCGAGGGCCGTGTTCACTATCCGTGGGATGTCGCTCACCTGCTCAAATGGAGTCCGCTGATTCTGCTTGTCGGTTGGCTGTTCCTGTCTGACTACTCCGGGACTTCCCTGGCACAGTCTCGCAAGAAACAGCTGAGTCAGGTTTACGTGGAGTCACTGATGGGCAAGGCTGCACTGCCCCCGGAGGAAGAGGAAGCCAGCTGGGTTTATTCCCAGTTCGAGCAGGCTCAGGCCACTGCCGCCGCTGTTCCGAATGACCCCGATGCTCAGGTGCGGGCGGCAATCATGCTGGCCAACTTCGGACGAAACGACGAAGCAGTCGCTATTCTGGAAAAGGTCAATCAAGAGTATCCCAGTTACTTCAACAGCCATGTTTCACTGGCTGAAATCTGCTTGTATCGTGGACAACTCGATCAGGCAGCCCCGCTCTTTGAGACCGCATTGAAGCTGGTCGTCGAGCCGGATGAGCGCGCCATTGTGAATCTCAAGCTCGGGGAGGTTTATCTCAGGCAGAATCACCCCGAGCAGGCCCACTCTCACTTCCAAGCCGCCATTGCGGGAAATCCGAAGCTCAAAGCTGCGGTGGAGAAGCTGGAGAAAACTCTTCCCACAACTGGCAGCCGGGCGCCGAAGAGGTCCGAGACTTACTGAGCCGGAAGCGTCAGCGCCCGGAGTTGCATTCTTGATCGACGCTCTTCGGGCCGTGATGCTTCCATCTCAGTTTTGCAGTTATTCCTTAATGGCTGGTTGGAAACCGAGAGTTTTCACCAGGAAGGCCCACTGGTCGGCGGTTTCCTCGATGATCTTGGCGGTCGGCTTACCGGCTCCATGACCCGCCCGGGTTTCGATACGGATCAGAATGGGCTTGTCTCCCGCCTGCGCAGCCTGCAGAGCGGCGGCGAACTTGAAGCTGTGGCCGGGGACCACGCGGTCGTCCGTATCCGCAGTCGTGATCATGGTTGAGGGATATTTCACACCCGGTTTGCAGTTGTGGTACGGACTGTACTTAAACAGGGCAGCGAACTCGTCGGCATTGTCCGATGAGCCGTAGTCGTCGACCCAGTAGCGTCCTGCGGTGAACTTCTGGAATCGCAGCATATCCATCACACCCACCGCAGGCAGGCAGGCCCCAAACAGGTCGGGCCGCTGTGTCAGACACGCTCCAACCAGCAGGCCGCCATTGCTTCCACCCTGAATCGCCAGCTTGTCACTCCGCGTGTACTTCTCCGCGATCAGATACTCCGCAGCAGCGATGAAGTCGTCGAAGACGTTCTGCTTGTTGAGCTTGGTTCCCGCCTTGTGCCAGTCCTCCCCATACTCGCCGCCGCCGCGTAAACTGGGCATGGCGAACAGTCCGCCCATTTCCATCCACTGTAAACGCGACACCGAGAACGTCGGAGTCAGAGAGATGTTAAATCCGCCATACCCATAGAGCAAAGTCGGGTTTGAGCCATCTCGCTTCAGCCCCTTTTTCGAGGCCAGGAACATCGGCACGCGCGTGCCATCCTTGCTCATGTAGAAGACTTGCTCAACCTGGTAGTCATCCGGTTTTACCAGTGTGGTCGGAGCCTTCCACAGCTGGCTTTTGCCTGTCAGTAGGTCGTAGCGAAAGACACTGGCCGGCGTGTTGAAGCTGGAGAAGGAGTAAAACGTCTCTGTGTCCGATCGCTGACCCGCAAACCCGCTGGCGGTCCCGATCCCAGGTAACTCCAACTGGCGGATCTTGCGACCATCCATGCCATAGAGATTGACTTCTGTCTTCGCATCCTTGAGGGTCTCCACCACAAACTGATTCGCGATGACAGAGACGCTCTCCATCACCTCGGGCTGCTCGGGGAGGATCTCGCGATAGTGTTCCGGCTGAGGCTTTCGTAGATCGATGGCGATGATTCGTTTGCGCGGAGCATTGTATGACGTCCGAAAATAGAACACCGGTCCGTCATTGCCCAGGAATGAGTACTCGTGATCGAAATGATCGATCAGCGCCATCGGAAAACCAAACGGTTCCGACAGATCCTTGTAATAGACCCGATACCGATCGTCAGTTCCTACCGAGATCGTCAGGATCAGGTATCGCCCATCTTCTGAAACGGTACTATGGAGTCCCCAATCGGGATGGTCGGGGCGGTGGTAAACCAGGACATCATCAGCTTGCGCGGTCCCGACACGATGGTAGTAGACCTGCTGATTGAGGTTCAGGTTCTGGAATGCCTGGCCATCAGCCGGTGCCGGGAATCGCGAATAGAAGAATCCCTTGCCATCGGGAGTCCATTCCGGGCTGCTGAATTTGATCCACTTCAGTTCGTCGGCCAGTTCCTTTCCCGAAGCGACATCGAGCAGGCGGAATGTGTTCCAGTCTGACCCCGCTTCCTGACGCCCGAACGCGATGTAACGGCCATGGGGACTGACTTTCACGGTCCCGAGAGCAACGGTTCCGTCCTTCGACCAGGAATTCGGATCGATCAGAATGCGCGGCACGGCTTCGAGCCCCTCCTGCACATAGAGCACAGCCTGGTTTTGCAGTCCGTCATTTTTGGAGAAAAAGAACTTCCCCCCCGACTGGAGCGGCGGTGATACGCGTTCATAGTTCCACAACTCGGTCAGCCGCTTTTGGATCGCAGACCGCTGTGGGATCTGTTCGAGGAACTGGAACGTGACTTTGTTCTGATCCGTCACCCAGTTCGCGACTTCGGGCGAAGTCCGAACATCATCTTCCAGCCAGCGATAGGGATCGGCGACTTTGACCCCGTGGTAGTCATCGACCTGATCGATGGTCTTGGTCGCGGGAGGAGCTGCAACGAGCGGGGACGAAGCTGCGAACGTTGCCATGAATAATCCGTATCTCAAGAGTGAAAGCATCGCCTGATCCGTGGAGGAACTCAGCAGGAATTGGCCGCCGTCGCGCGGGCAACCGGTCATATATTCAAGACCGATTGTAGACGGCGACCTGCGAAACCGCCTATGGCCAATGCCGTCCCCTCCCTGAACTCACAGGCGACAGCGACCCGGTTGGGCAATGCGGATTCTCCATCAGGCGGACTCCCCCTGTGGCATCGATGTCACGTTGACCGCTCACCACTTTTCCGCGGTCAAAGAAACGACCATCTTGAAATCCCGGAGCGGGAAGGAAAGAATCACTCCAGGTCAGTGATCTTGCACCGACCGAATATCACCTGAGGGAGCAACGCTGTGCCTGCTGGTAAAAACGTTCTGGGAACGACACTCGAAGTTTGTAGCGTCTCTCCGATGACTGGATTTTTTCGTAATGGCTGTTGTGAAACCGGGGCCTCCGACATGGGGCTGCATGTGGTCTGTGCCGAGATGACCGAGGAATTCCTGGAGTTTTCCAAGGCCCAGGGAAACGATCTGTCGACTCCGGTGGAAGAGTACGAGTTCCCGGGGCTTGTCCCGGGAGATCGCTGGTGCGTTTGTGTCGCCCGCTGGAAGGAGGCCCTCGAAGCCGGGGTGGCGCCGCCTGTTGTCCTCGAAGCCACCCACATGTCGACCGTCGAGTTCGTCTCGCTCGAAGATCTGCAGGCCCACGCAGCTGATCGATCCGAATAGATGAATAGATAGACTGGGTGTTTTGCGGGCTCCGCGGTCATCCTGCATTGCCTATTCTCTCTGTTTTTTGTGTTTCATTGTCCCGGATCATCATTACAACCGACAATCTCCACCTAAGCCGACTTTTTGTTCTAAGAGGAACGTTTCGCCCAACCGATACCTAGGATGACGGCGCTTCCCCGCGCATCGGCGAGGGGATTCGGTGTCTGGTCACCCAGACGCCGGAGCAAACCGCAGTGCCCCATGGAAGGAATGGCAACGATGCCTCGGCGACTCGCTCTTTGCCTCTTGATCGCCTGGCTTGCCTGGATTTCTCCGGCTTCGGCTCAAGGGCCCGGACCGCAGGGACCATCAGGGCCGGGATACTACGGCATGGCACCCGGCGGACCGTACCCCGGTGGGGCTGGCTCCTCGGACTACACGCTGCAACCCACTCTGGAAGAGCAGCTTGTTCCGCAATCTCGTGATATCTACGGCATGGATCCGTATATGGATCTAGGGATCGCGGAGACGTTTTCTCGCTCGTGGATCCGCACCGATCTGTTGTTAATGACATTCCAGGAGCCAAACACGAACTACATCGGGGCGACGCCGACGGTCATTCCTCCGAATACCTACAATCCCAGTGCCTTGTTTCCGGCTGTCGATCGAGTTGGCGGTGCGCGAGATTCGCAAGTGGGGACGCTCGTCAACCTGGCCAACGTGGACAACCGGAATATTCCCGGGCTCCGCGTCACCGTCGGGATTCCGACTCAGTTGTCCACTCTGGAAGTGAGCGGTTTCATGCTCGCACAGGCCAACTCGAATCTGTTTTTCCCCACGACCTTGGACACGTCCAGCTTCAGCACTTTGGGCTTTAGCGTGCTTCCAGCGATACCACTGCAGCGGGTAGGTTCTCCGACGACCCTCGATTACTTCTTCTTCGATCAGGGGATGACGGTGAATTCATCCAACGATATTCAGGGAACCGATGCCAAGTTCGTGATGGGAGCTGTGACTCCCAATGTGGAAATGGAAGTCTTTCCGATTATCGGATTCAACTACTTTCACCTTGGAAATCGGTTGTCAATTACGGGTGAGGACCTGGCAACATCCACGAACCACATGATTCAATCAAAATCCAATAATCAGGTCTTCGGACCAGAGATTGGTCTCCGTCTGGAGAATCGAAATAAGTGGTTCACGCTGGGATTCGAACCGAAGTTCACATTCGGAATCAATCGGATGACGGGCCGCGTCGCTTCGTCTCAGATCTTCAGCCCCACAGAGGCCGATATTAGTCTGGTCGAAAGCAAGACCCGCTTTGCTCCGACGATCGACCTCACGGCCTATTCTCGCATCCGATTCTCGGAGCATTGCAATCTGAATCTCGGCTACCAGTTCATGGCCATGGCGGGAGCCTCGCTCTCCGACCAGAACATTGTCTGGAAGTCATCGAACAGCGTGACAGGGCCGGCACTGATTGGCCTGCAGCAGGATACGCACAGCTTCTGGATGCAAGGGCTGAATCTCGGCTTGGAAATCACGTTTTAGTGATGATCGCTTTCGGTTTCGATCCGCAGCAACTCGACACGGATCATGAGCAGTACCGCGCGGGTCGCCTCCTTTTGTCGGGCGACACGGCGGTCGATGTCAGCGGGGCCAGCGGGGGCTGGCTGCTGGAGTTCGATGCGTTGTGCGAGAACTCGAACATCCGCTGGGGATGACGAGTCCTTTTCCGCCCACCCGGCATAGACCAGACCATCGAGTGTTGTCGGCGCTCCGGGACCCAGATGGCCGGTCACTGAAATGGCGACCGACGCTTCAGTCGTGGCGGTCAGCGCGCCGCGTGCCATCTGCCTTGCCGTCTCTTCGCAGACATCTCCCTGTGCTGGATCATCCAGCACCATCGGGGAGACTCCCAGCCACTCGACCTTGGTCTGGTTTCGATAGACGACAGCGGATCCACACAAAGAGTTCGATGCTCCCGGGATACCGCCCAGAGTGGCAGCGACCAGGCCCGCAGTACAGCTCTCCGTACAGACCAGTTTGCGGTTCAATCGCTGGAGCAGGGCCAGAATCTCGCGAGCCAGTTCGTACTGCAGATCGGAGTTCATGGCACTCTTCCCCCGCCATTGGCCAGCTGTGATTTCTGTGGATTAAGCGATCTCTTCCGCTGAACCTCAGATCCGGCAGCGGATGCAGTCGTCTCCATCCAGCGTACAGATGTTCGACAGCTCGTCATTGATCAGGTCAATCATCTGACGCAGCCTCGCGAACGCTCGACGATTGAACTTGAATGCAATTCGTGGCAGCGATGCGAGGTGTGGCTCGTCGGCCTCGAACGGATGGGCGGGGACCAGCTCGATTTTTCCATCAACGATGATGTCTGCGAATTCCGTGTTCAGACGATCCAGGAATTCGGGGGACGGGGTCTCGTGCAACCGCAAGTACACTCGATCCTTCACATATCGCATGCTGTTGTAGACGGTATAAAACCCGATCACTTCATCGAACGCCTCGGCCACACTGTTGGTGTGCTTCAACAGAGACAGGTCTTCCGGAGAAATCAGTCGCTTCGCCAGCAGCTGCTTTTTCATGTACTCCATCAGATCCGCGAAATAGTCATCGCCCGGAGAATCGACAACCACAATCGGCATCAGGTCGCGTTTCCCCGTCTGGATCAGCGTGATCGTTTCGTACAGTTCGTCCAGCGTGCCAAAACCGCCGGGGAAGACCACAACGGCATGCACTTCCTTCACGAACAACAACTTGCGGGTAAAGAAGTACTTCAGATGCACCAGCTTCTTGTCGTCGCTGATGATGCGGTTCGACTCCTGCTCGAAGGGGAGCATGATGTTCAGCCCCATCGACATTTCACGACCGGCTCCGACGTGAGCGGCCTCCATGATGCCGTTTCCTGCACCTGTCACCACATACCATCCCGCCTCCGCCATCCGGCGGCCAAACTCCACGGCCTGCTGATAGGAGTCGTTGTCGGGCAGTGTTCGCGCTGAACCGAACACAGTCACCTTTCTCGCCCGTCGATACTGCGAAAAAACCTTGAAAGCGTAACGCAGTTCTTTAACCGCCCGGCAAATGATTCTTACATCCCCGGGGGAGGCATGATCGCGTTCCAGCTTATCGATCGTCTCTCGCATCTCGTCCAGAAGCTGCGTCGTTTTGGACAGATCGGGAGTCGCGGTTTCTGTTGGAAGTGGACTTCCTTCGGAAGACTGAGGGCGACTGATTCTTTGCTTGGACATGGGGGCGTTCCCGAACGGGGGCGAGAGTGCATCGCGGACAGTGCGAGCAGTCTAGGTCGCGACACTCCGTTCTCCAAGAACAAGTCTCCAGGTGTCCTCGCGAGGATGATCGCAACGTTGTTCTCAGTGCGGTGGGCGATCCCAACCGGGAGCTGCGGGAGTCATTCCACGCGAGCGAGATCATCGTCCCGCAGACACTACATCAAGAAGTACCAGACGATTGCGCCAACGGTCATTACAGTGACAATCGCAAGCAGGCCCCATGCCCATGCAGGCCAGCTGAGGTGGGGACGTTGGATCGTAAATCTGGTTGTAGGAGAAAGTTCAACCCGGTCTCCGATTTTTGGCAGGATCGTCCGGCGACTCTCACCATTCCAAACCATGGGGACTCCGCCTACGGCGGTCATGACCCACTTCTGTCCGTCATAAGAGAGCTTCGCATGATGCAGAGCCAGTTCAGGGTCATCGAACTGTGCCTGGCAGTCCTTCGCGCGACCGAACAGGATGTCGTGGCGCGTGACCAGAACTTTTTCGCCATGGTCAAATACCAGAAGCAAACGCTGCTCAGGGTCGATGCTCGACTGTTTGGAAGACGCAGCCACGTGTGAAGTGGGCGAGGTCTTGTTGAGCGTGAAGATGGATGAGTTCGGCTTGCGACGTGGTGGATCGACAATCGTCGGCCCAACCCCGACAGCAGTCGACTGACGAGCGGCCGAAGATCGGTGGGCCGAGATCGATCCTCCCGTCAATGTGGTCTGAATGCCGCGTTCTTTGGCCCGCTCTCGTCGTTTACGCACGATCTCGGGATACAGGAATGGGATCGGCTTCCGCTTGGCGAACGTCGACAGGGCTGCCACGACTTCCAGCATCGAGGCTGGGCGATCATTCGGAGATTTGGCCATCATCCGGGCCACAAAGTTGCTCAGCTCCTGGGGAATCCCCGGGACGATCTTCACCAGTTCGGGGACCGGTGCTTTCTTGTGGGCTTCCAGCACCGCTTTAGCGTTTGGATAGTTGTAGGGACGCTGGGCTGCCAGAATCGCGAACAGAGTACAACCCAGACTGTAGATGTCGGCCCGTGCATCGACGTGCAGGCTATCGACCGCTTGTTCCGGCGGCATGTAATCAAACGTCCCGAGGCATTCCTGCCCGAAAATCATCGCCAGTGAGAACTCGTCGTCCGCAGCCAGCTGATCCGCGAGCGTCAGACCGAAGTCGACAACTTTGACCTGCCCGTCGTGATCCACCAGGACATTGTCGGGTTTGATGTCACGATGGACCATGCCCAGCTTGTGGATCTCATGGATGCCCTGAGCGGCCTGAGAAATCATGTCGCAGGCAGCCCCATACGGAAGCCTTCCTGCCAGAGCGACAACTTCCTGCAGCGTGATTCCCTCAAAGAGTTCCTGGGCCATGTACTCCGCCTGGCCAAAGACCTCCTCCGTGGTGCCTGATTCGTAGGTCTCGATCAGGTTCGGGTGAATGAATTTCTTTCCGGCCCGAGCCTCCAGTCGGAATCGAGCCCGCATCCCGGGATCCTGGCGAAACCGATCCGACAGGACCTTGAGGGCGACGACCTGACCGGTCTGTGAGTGGGCGGCCCGAAAGACCATTCCCATCCCGCCCCAGCCAAGTGCCTCCAGAATGGTGAAGCCCGCGATCTTCAGGCGGCGATAGTTGCCCCGCAGCAGTTCATCCGCTTGGAACGGAGTCAGATAATTTCGTTCAACCAGGGCTCTGGCAAATGCTTCCGGGGTGACTCGAGGGTCAACTCGACCTAGAACCTCTGTCATTCTCTCGGCGGGCAGCAATTCGCTGCGCCGAAGAGACTCGACGAACAGAGAATCTTCCAGCGTCGGCATAGGGGTTCAATCGGTTTGCGAGGCCAACCTGATGAGGCACTAGGAGTTCCACTTGAACTATTTGTAATATAGGCCCAATTCTACTCGTTGTGATCCGAAAAAAACGCACACGAGTCCCGTTTTCTCGGACTCGTGTGCGGGCCAAAATCTCAAAAATCAGAGCTGAGTCCCCTCGAAATCGCTTCCAGAACGAACTGACGGGGACATCTGTCTCCCCGAGCGACAGTTCGCCAGCCGACACGCTTGTCTGGCCCGCCTGATGAGAGTTGTGAGTGGGGGCTAGCTCTTTGTCACATGCTTCATGTCATGGGTGTAGGGGGCCCGGTATGTCCGGTCGACCATCGCTTGAGCATCGTCGTCTCCGATGATCTTCTCCGCGGCGGGATCCCACTTCACCCCGCGACCAAGACGAGCCACCAGATTTCCCAGATGGCAGACCGTCGCCGAACGATGGCCGATCTCCACGTCACAGATCGGAAACTGGCGGCTGCGGAGACAATCGAGGAAGTTCTGCGTGTGGTCAGTGCTCTTAGTGAGTTGAGTGAGTCCAGCCACGTCGAGTGGTTGATCGAGCAACTCCTTCGGAGTGGCTTCCAGCTTTCCCCGATTCACGTAGATCTTACCCTTGGTGCCGATGAACAGGGCTCCTTCTCGGATGTCTTTCTGCTGCTGACCGCAGAGTACCTTGACGCCATTGGCGTAGGTGTAAGTGAGCCGTACCGTCTCGGTGACTTCGTGGACCTTCTGCGGATGGAACGTTGCGGTCCCATCCACAGCTACGGGGCCGCTCTCATCCATCCCCAGTCCCCATTGGGCGATGTCGAGATGGTGAGCCCCGAAGTTCGTCATCTGCCCCCCGGAGTAATCCCACCAGAAGCGGAAGTTGTAGTGCACGCGAAGGCTGTTGTAGGCCTTGAGCGGAGCCGGTCCGAGCCAGAGGTCGTAGTTGAGTTCCGGGGGGGCGGAAGTATCAGGTCCCAGGGGACCGGGATGATTCGGCTCAGGAATTCCGACATGCACCTCCTGGATATCGCCAATAAAGCCGTTCCGGACCAGCATGCCGGCCTTCCAGAACTCCGGGCTGGACCGCTGTTGTGAACCAGTCTGCACAACGCGTTTGTTCTCGCGGGCTGCGTCGACCATCCGCCGACCTTCCGCAATGGTCAGTGACAGCGGCTTCTCACAATAGACATCTTTTCCCGCCTGACATGCATGAATTGTCATCAGAGCATGCCAGTGGTCTGGCACCGTGATCACGACCGCATCGATGCCCTTCTGATCGAGCAGTTCGCGGTAGTCACCAAATACCACGGGCTTGGGGGCCATTGTCCCGGACACCTTGTCGACTGCCGCCGCTGCGACTTTGGTGTCGACATCGCACACCGCAGAGATGTCGGTGTTGGCTTTGAGGAAACGTTCGAGATTTCCGGTCCCCTGATTCCGGACTCCAATCGCGCCAATGGAGATGCGGTCGTTGGCCCCGAAGACCCGGCTGGGGAGGATCATGGGAGCCGCAAATGTCGAGGCCGCGATCAGGCCGGTCTGGCGAAGAAATGAACGTCGAGTCGAGCGAATATGCATGGAAGTGAACTTTCAAATCAGGGACTCTAATCCGTGGAAAATCAGGTTAACCTCTCGCCTTGTCCGATGCCATACGCAAGTGAGGCCAGGACGATCTCCGGCTCAGGAACGGGCCTTTCTCCAGCGCCGGGTGAGCAGCCTTCGTCGCAACCACGCCGGCATCATGCGGAACATGATCCCCGAGATTGCGACTCCCCATCCGGGATAGATTGAGGCCGAACCTCGCTCGAGAGCCGCGAGTCCATCCGCTACAACGCGCGTGTTGGACTGTTTGAGGAAACTCTGCCCAGCACGATTCGTATCCTCTCCAGCGACCCGGCGGGCTGTCTGACTGAATGAGGTGGGTGTCGGTCCGGGACAAAGGGCAGTGACGTGGACTCCCTCATCCAGGAGTTCGATCCGCAA
>QWOR01000300.1 GCA_003669575.1 Planctomycetota bacterium
CGCAAGATTCCGAGTCTCCCGAGTAATTGAAGAGGACATTCAACCAGGACCGTCAGATGACAGTAAGTGTCAGGCAGGAATGTCTGACCCGCTGGAGTCGGCAGGGAGATTGCGAACCTGCCCCGAAACGAAACAGCCCCGGTCATATGTGACCGAGGCTGGTTGGAAGCGATGAGTCAGATGTGCTTCAAGGGGTTTTTGTAGTGGCTTCGTTTTCTAGAGCCGCAGCAGCCTGTGCCTGCTTGTTCAACCGGTAGAAGCTGATGCCGAAGACTGTGAAAATGGTCGGTGGCATCGAGAGCATGAACAGGATGCTGTACATGAATGCCTTGGGACGACGGTTTGCAGCCTCGTCGTGCTGATCGGCTTCGTTGGCGTACTTGCACATCGGACAGGCCAGTGCCACGGTGGCCAGACTGCTCAGCACGGCGAGCGCCAGAATCGACGAGGTCAGAATTCGCTTCACGGAAGTCTCCTTGGGCCACCTGTCTGGAGGCACAGACCATGATCGGAAATCCCACACGTTCTGGACAGGCAAGAATGCCAGATCCTTCGACGAAGCAGACTTCCGAACTGCTAACCTATCATAGACCAGCGTCAGGCTGCCGGACCACTGACGTGGTACAACATCCAATAAATGATAACGCCGGTCACCGACACATAGAGCCAGATCGGAAAAGTCACCTTGGCCCACTTGCGGTGGCTCTCCCACTGGCCCGTCAGGCCTCGCCAGATCGTCATCGACGCCAGGACAGGGACAGCCACGGCCAGGATGACATGTGTGATCAGAATGGTGTAGTAAACCATGCTCAATGCAGGAGTTCCGACAAACTTCTTGCCGTGTTCTCCGGTGTACTTGGTCAGGGCGTAGTGGTATGTCAGATAACACCCGAGGAACGCGATCGAGACAAGATAGGAGGTCAGCATCATCTGCTTGTGCAGGACTGGCTGTTTGGCCTTGATCGCTGTGAAACCCGAGATCAGCAGGACCGTCGCCAGGGCGTTCAGGGCTGCATTCGTCAGCGGCAGACGCCGCGCCCACGGCGGTAGCTTGGCCAGTGGATCAGTGTCAGCTGCCGCGGGAACACCCGGAGTGACAGCGGCCAGCTCACCGGGAAGCAGGGTGCCGAAAGGGGCCGGTTGGTGGCGCTTCGGCGTCGGGATCTTTCCCTCCAGAACGCGTTGCAGCGTCACGAGGTCCTGATCGTTCATACTCTCGTATCGTCCGAGAATCTTGCCATTCTCGTCCACATGAATCAGGTGCATGCTGTGGGCGAACTCCATCCCCGGCAGACGGTCTGAGCCGAAGTTCTCCCATGCAGCCACCTTGAATCCGTGGCGGATCAATTCGGTGATCGACTTCTCGTCCCCGGTCAGGAAGAGCCACTGTTTGGGGTCCGCCCCGAAAATGTTGGCGAACTCTTTGATCTTCTCCAGCGAGTCATTTCGCGGGTCGATCGTGATCGTGACGAACCGAACAGGATTCGGCTTGGCCGGATCGGTGTTGATGTCCTTAATGAGTGTACGGATCTTCGAGCACATCATCGGGCACTGTGTCACGCACCGGGTAAAAATAAAATTCGCGACCCAGGGCCGTCCCTTCAGGTCGGCCAGAGTGATCGTGGCACCGGTCTGGTCAGTCAGTGAGAAATCGTCGACATGATCGGCGTCCCAGACCTTACGTTCCTCCTTGCTCAGTGAGTAAGTCGGAGTGACATCCGGGATTTCACCCGCGAAGGCTCCTTCCGATAACGGGGGAGGCTGTTCACCGGCTACGGGAGCCTGGGCGCAGAGCTGACCGGCTCCCCAGAGCAACACACAGCTGGTCGCGAAAATGACAAGTCGCATGAGATCACCCTGATCAGAGCTTCCGGGTCCGAATTACCCATTGTGGGTAATCATGGCATGTTCGGCACGCTCCGGCCAAATGCTTCCCGCAACCGGGAAGCTCGAGTGGCCTTACTCGCGAGGGTGGGAACTCGCGATTAGTGGCGGAGTATCTTAATAAATGAACCTGCGATCCAATCTCCGTAAGTTGATGGCTGGAGCCTACTCTTGACAGTTGCACCCCCACGAGTGATGATCTTAATGAGGTGAATTGCAGGCGAGGATCGCTACTCCCAGCCCTCAGGGATTCATTTCAAAGCGGAAGAGTTCGCTCTTCTACTCCACGTGATTTTTCGGGACCCCACTATGGCGGCCGCAGCTGGTCAACGTCGGTTGGACATCGAAGAAGTCGGTGACGTCACGGTCGCCCGTTTCGTCGATAAGAAAATCCTGGATGAAAACAACATCCAGATGATCGGGAATCAACTGTTTGGTTTGGTCGACCAGGACAAGCGAAAGAAGATCGTCCTCGATTTCGCGAATGTTGAGTACCTGTCGAGCGCTGCTCTCGGCAAGCTCATTACGATGAACAATAAGGTGAAGACGATCGGCGGCAAGCTGCGCTTGTGTTCGATCCGTCCCGATATCTACGAAGTCTTCGCCATCACCAAGCTGAACAAGCTGTTCGACATCAAGGATGATCAGGCAACCGCATTGGCCGGGTTCTAGTCATCGCTTAAAAAGACTGTCCCGGAATGTCTGAACCGGCCCGGTTGGATGTGAGAATCGCGACCGACCCAGCTGAGGCTTGGCTGGTTCAAAGCCAGATTGTCGACTGGTTGAAAGAGCGTCAGTATCCGGCCCCCGATCAGTTTGGCGTCAGGCTCTCCCTGGAAGAGGGCCTGATGAACGCCATTAAGCATGGGAACCGTGGCGACCTCTCCAAATCAGTGCGTGTCTTTTGCGAAGTCAGTGACGTAAAGACCTATATCGAAATTCACGACCAGGGGATCGGCTTCGATCCCGCAGCTGTGCCTGATCCGCTGGCGGAAGAGAACCTCGAAAAGGCCAGTGGTCGAGGTTTGCTGCTGATGCGGCAATTCATGTCGTTGGTTGAGTTCCGCGACAACGGCCGGCTGCTTGTGCTGGAAAAGCAGCGTTCAACCGAGTGACCGCACCTCACGTATGAGTTCATCAACGAAAGAAGCCAGCACGCAATAGAGTGCTGGCTTCTTTCGTTCACGTGGTTGCCGCGAGCCCCCAACTAGAAGGCGGGGACTACCGGGGCACTCGAAATCTGGGTTGCGGGAGTCGTGGTTCCCAACGAGCCGTTCATCCCAGAAGAGACGGTTGTTGTCGTGCCCGGAATTGCTACGGGAGCCGAACTCATCTGTTCAGACGCCCAGGCTGGAGCCTGTCCGTAACCGTCAGATGACGCGGAGAAGTTGCTGTCCGGAACGGGCATCGGCGAAGAAGTCATCATCTCTCCCGGCATTTCGTTCTGGAACGACTGCTGAGACTGGAAGAACGAATTTGATGAGCGACCCGGACTGTATGGCATCGAGGTCCCCATCTGTGGTTGCGACTGGGTCTGCGACCAGTTTGCCCGGATGAATTGTGGAGGCGAGGGCGGGGCAGGCGGAACGTTTGTCGCTCGCGGAGCGGTCATACCCTGTCCGATCGGCGTGTAGGAACCAGGAACTCCCCCAGCTACGGGGTACTCGTTTGGCACCGGTCTGAGTCCGGAACTAAATCCGGCGTTGTATCCAGCGGGGACTCCCGGCTGGTATCCCGCCGTGTATCCGGGAGCAAAACCGGTGACATAGCCAGGAGCCGGAACTGGGGTTTGAACTGGTGGGTATCCGGGGGCGTAACCGTGGGCTGCCATGGGAACAATGTTTGGTGGGTAACCACGCATTCCAGCCATCTGTGGCATGGCTTGTGGCGCCGGGACTGCAGCTGAAAAAGGGGATGGTTGCAGTGCCGGGTCATACATGGGCATCGTAGCTGCCATCTGCAGAGCCGGGTCTCGGTAGATCTGCTGTTCCAGCTGGGCCAGTTCGTCCTTGGCTTCGGGAAGATCTGGGTCCATGTACAAAGCACGAGCGTAGCTCGCAGCAGCTTCGCCGGGGAGACCGGCCTTGCGATTGGCTCGTGCCATCTGCTTCAGGGCCCGGGTGTTCCGTGGGTTTTCCTGAAGAGCTTTCTGGAATTCGCGATTCGCACCCTCGACGTCACCCATTTCTCCCTTGAGCCAGCCCAGTTCTACGGTGGCGTCGGTGGAGTAGGGCTGAGTCGCTGCCCAGGTACTGATCAGGTCATTGGCTTCATCGGTCCGGCCATTCTCGACGAGCATTGCTGCCATCCCGTGATAGGAAGGCTGATGGCTGGGATCGAGGGTCAATGCATGGCGATACATCTTCTCGGCGGCCTCGTGGTCGCCCATCTGATCCATCGAAGCGGCGACGTTATAGGCGTAGTCCGCGCTGTATGGGTGATCCATCAGGGCTCGTTCGAATTCGGCCCGGGCCGCCTGGTACTGTCCCTGACTGTACAGGGACTTGCCCTGCTGATTCATGGCCCAGCCGTTGACGGGGCTACATCCACACAGAGAGGCGGCCATCGCGACCCAGAGAATCCCCGCGATCCCGAGCAGTCCACGCGAGACGGCTCGGAGCACGGGGTGAGAGGCCTGGGGTGTCACAAGGAATTTGGATTGCATAGTGCTCAATTCCTGACGCGAGTTGCCGGAGAGGGCAGGGGGACGCGAGGGAAGGGAGAAATCGGACCGGCTCAGGAATGAACCGGTGGCAGGAGGCCGACCTTATAGACACCGATTTCAGGGCACTGCAAGATGACCTGACCGGTGGAATCGCCTGTAAGTCGATTTGTGCAAAAATGTCTCAAGTTTTGCGGCTCTCTGGCCGGGAGTTCTCGCTATCGATGAGGGAAACCGGCAACATTTGCCACAGAGCAGGTTGCGTTCTGGCGACGCCTGGACCAACAGCCACGCTCCTCCAGGGACTTGATAGATCGGCCTGCTTATTTCGCAACTCGTTTCTCGGGAATAGTTTGTGACTTCTTGCGTGCGTGGTTCACTGACGTTCGAATGCGAGTTGGGGATGTGGGCGCTCGATTTGCGTAATCACTGGATGTGCGGTGGGCGTTTGAGTCCGTCTCCCTTTGGAAATCCTTCAGGACGATCCTGGTGAATCAACGCGATCTCGTAGAAGCTGCCGCGATCATTGCCCGGTATGCCGACCTGATTGGCCACAGCGACCATCCTCTGGAGACCGAGTCGGTCGAGGAGTACTGGGTCGCGTCACGCCGTCGATGGAGGAGTTGGACCCATCGCCAGATCACTTCAGAGTCATTCGCTGATTCCGTCCAGCTGGCCGAGGAGATCATGGTGGCCGAGATGGCGACCCGCGTCTGGACGGGCGTGTATTACATCCACATCTTGCATCACCCAAATCCCGACGGACTCCGAATGGTTCGGCAGGCCCTGAAGTGGCATGTCGATGCCCGGCAGTCAGTCCTTCAGGATATGATCGATACCTACAACCGGACTGAGCTGAACGGCCTTCTGCGGCTCGATCGAGTCCGCCGCCGCGTAGAACGTTGGACCGACTTCCTGATCGGGACCATGTCCAAGCATGGCGTCGCTCTCAATCTGGCCTTCGATCCTGATCGCTGTCGCAACAACTCCGCCTCATTGCAGGATACGCCTACCGCCGATGCCGTCTGGCCGCTGACCATCGCCGGTCTGACTCGCAGCTTTCCGACCTCGCCCAGGTTCTCCGACGAAGCAGCCCGTTTTCACTCAGCCGTGCTCAAGTCTCAACTGATGGCGTTCCCGTCGGGAGCCTTCCGCAATGATGGACGACCGCTTTCAGCTCCGCTAAATCGCGTCGTGCAGAAGTTGTTTGATCGTGTTCCGATCGCCCCCGAAGGGGACTAAAGTTTCGCCACTTGTCAGTCACTTGTTCCACTCGCAATCGATTTATTCGCTGCGACCCGAACGGCTTTCTGGCCCGGAAGATATTCCACGGGCTCGTAACGAATGACGGCAAGATACCCTTCATGGGCGAAGAGATTGCCAACTGAGCAATGTCTCGTGCTGCCATGGGGAATGTTGCGTGTCATCGGTTGAAGTGGTGTTCTGGTCGTCATTGGCTCTGCTGGCTTATATCTACGCGGGGTACCCGCTGCTGGTCTGGGCTTTGGGACGCATTCGCCCATTCAGACCCCGGCGAGAGCCTTTTACCGGACGCATGTCTATTGTGATCGCCGGATACAACGAGGCGAACCGGCTCGGCCCGAAGCTCGAAAGTCTGTTTGCTTCGGACTGTGCTGCTCAGATCGATGAAGTGCTCTTTGGTTCCGATGGCTCGGATGACAACACCGCCGAAGTGATCGAAAAGTTCGGCGATGCTCGCGTTCGACTTGTCTCATTCGTTGAACGCCGTGGCAAGCCAGCTGTGCTGAACGATCTGGTTCCGCAGTGTCGTAACGAACTGGTGATCCTGATGGACGCCCGTCAGATGCTCGATCCTTCGGCGTTAAGTCGGCTGGCGGCTTGCCTGGCCGATGAACGTGTCGGCGTCGTCTCTGGCGAGCTCGTTTTTCGCTCCAGTCACTCGGGCAGTACAGCTGCGGAAGGCATCGGAGCCTACTGGAAGTATGAGAAGTTCATCCGCAAAAGTGAGTCGCGATTCCGGTCGGTGCCCGGCGCAACGGGGGCCCTGTACGCGATCCGCAAGTCGCTGTTCCGGTCCATCCCTCCGCAGACACTGCTCGATGATGTGGTCATCCCGATGCAGGTGGTTGAGCAGGGCTATCGCTGCCTGATCGAGCCCGGGGCCATGGCCTTCGACACACCATCGCAATCCCCACAACAGGAGTCGGTTCGCAAACGCCGCACGATCGCCGGTGCTGCTCAACTCGTGATCAACCAGCCTCGCTGGCTTCTACCTTGGAAGAACCCGATCTGGCTGGAGTTCATCTCGCATAAGATCGCCCGCCTCTGGTCACCGGCATTACTGGTTGTTGTCGCCGTGGCCAACATCACCCTCGCAGCTCAGCCACTCTATGGCCTGCTGCTCGGCCTGCAGTGCCTTTTCTATCTGGCAGCGGGGGTCGGCTATCTCTTCCAGCGACAGGGAAAGAAGTCGTCGCTGTTCGGATTGCCGTTGATGTTCGTATCACTCAACACCACGACGACCGGCGCTCTCTGGGATGCCCTGCGTGGCCGCTTCCGTGCGACCTGGAAACGTGCGGCATAGACACTTCGTTCTCATGCCAACCGGAAGCGTCAGCGAGGGCGAGTGTCTCTGGAGCATCTGCCGCTGCGCAGGCGTGTCGGGCCATATCGGTTGATCGGGAGCGAGTTCGTCAGGTGCGGAACTAAATCCGATCAAGCGAGTCGATCCACAATACCAGCTGTTTCACCGTTTTCTCGTCGAGGCCATCTTCCTCGGGAGCTGTGAGTTCCAAGGTGGGAATCTTCTTCGCCAGAAAGTTCTTCAAGGTGATCTGCGTTGCTCGGAGTTGGGCCGACCCTGTTCGCGGCAGGAGAGCGAACATCTGGCGCAAACCCACCTCATTATCCGGCGGAAGGGTCGCCAGTCCCGTATCGATCCCGATCCCGGCCCGCAGATCATCCTTTAATTTCAACGCTGCGATCAGGGCGAACTCGCCCCCTTCCTGCTCACCCATCACCACCACGCGTTTGCGGTCGATGGGATACTTCGCCATCAGTCGATCGATCATCGCCTTGAAGATTGGAGCATCGCCGCCCGCCCATTCCCCATCGGCCAGCAGACCCGCAAAGATCAGCCCGCGCTCTTCGCAAGCACTCCGCCACAATCCCAGCTGTTCCGCCTCACCGGTACGGCCCGACGGGTGGAGCCACAGCACGAGGCCGTACTCCTTGGGCTGCGTCGTTTCCGGGACATAGACCCAGTACTTGCGCCCCTCAGCCCCGCCGATCTGCTCTTCGAGTCGTCCAGTCCGCGCGGGGACTTTGTCCTTCTCCGCTGGCTGCGCGGGGGCAGACTGCAGGTCAAGCGGCACCTCGGGTGTGAGGGCAGCCAACTCCAGCGAGATCTCTTCGGTGGTCCCCTTCTCACGTCGCACTGCGACGGTCACCCGAGCGCCGACCCTGAGCTTTTCGATGGATGAAGCGAGCTGGGAAGCACTGATAATCTCCTGACCATTGAGCTTCTCGATGCTGTCCCCGGCCAGAAGCCCCGCCTTCGCTGCGGGTGAGCCAGGGAAAATAAACCGCAGGGTGACACCCTTCTGTTCGGGTGTCTGTGATCGCGCCGGGAGAATGCCCAGCATCGGCAGCTCTAATGGGGGGATCTCCGCTGCCAGCTTCATCTGGAGAGGCAACTCCTTGCCGTCACGTTTCACCACCAGACTCAGCTCGCTTCCAGCGGACAGCGGACCGAGTACGGTCTTCATCTGTGGAATTCGCTCAATTTTCTGGCCGTTGGCCTCGATAATCACGTCGCCCGGGTGCATGCCCGCCTGTTCCGCGGGTGAGTTCGGCCGGATGTCCTTGGCGATTGCCTCCCCAGACACCGGGCCTTTGTCTTCGTAGGTCACGCCCATGCGGCCGGGGCGGATGTTCTCGCCTTTGCGGAGTGTCGGCAGCTGGGCGATGATCTCTTCCAGCGGCACGGCAAATCCGATTCCCGCGTCATACCACTCCACTCCAATCGACTCGTCGTCTCCCTGTGGCGACATCGGAACCAGGATGCCAATGCAGCGTCCCTGCAGATCGACCAGCGGTCCTCCGTAGTTCGCGGGCGAGATCTTGGCGTCAGTCTGAACCGCCTTGCCCCAGATTCGGTTGAGGGCACTCAGAATGCCGACCGACAGATTGGGAAACGCCACGTCGTATGTCCGCCCGAGAGCGATCGTCCACTGTCCGACCTGCAGCTCCTTACGAGGGGCGGGGACCATGGGAACCAGTCCGCTCTGCCGAATCTTGATGAGGGTCACCTGCCGGACCTGATCGGAGGCGACGATGTCGGCAGGGAACTTCCGCCCATCGCTCAGCGTGACGATGATCGAACTCGGCTTCGAGGAAAAGTTGAACGAGCTGGTAATGATCTCTCCATCGGGCGAGATGATTACACCAGTTGTGGGCCCGGTTCCGGCAATCAGTTCGCCGACAACATCCAGCCCACCGATGGTCTGAATCTGCACGATCGAGGGATCGGCGATTGCCGTGGCGGCCTTGAAGGCCTCTTCTTCCAATGCCTCGACATCCGGGGCCTGTGCCTGCAGCGATGAGGTCAGCAACAGAATGATCGCGCTGATCAACGCTCCCAGCCAATGCCTGCGTCGAATATCGGGCCTCTGAGTCAGCCCCGTCGAAATCCAGTCGTTCACGCGTGCCCCTCCATACGCTGCCCCGCGAGCCAGCCGGGCAAGACTCGATTCTAGCAGCTGACTCAGCCAATGGGGACCAGACTTTCCGTTCAACCTGACGTACCGTTTCCTGCTGCTCCAGGTCGACCGCTTTCGGGATGTACCCACTCAGTACTCCCGTCGGCCCAGTGTTCTTTCTTCCAGATCGGGACGACTTCCTTGATGCGGTCCATCACCCATTGTCCCGCCTCGAAAGCATCCTTCCGATGGGGCGTGCTGACCGCGACAGCCACCGCGATGTCTCCCAGTTCCAGGTGCCCCACCCGATGCACGACGGCCGCATGAATAATCGCCCAGCGGGTTTGTGCCTCATCCAGCAGCTGGTTGATCTGCTTGACGGCCATCTCTGGATACG
Source organism: Planctomycetota bacterium (assembly GCA_003669575.1). Lineage (GTDB taxonomy): Bacteria > Planctomycetota > Planctomycetia > Planctomycetales > Planctomycetaceae > TH-plancto1. Next base: position 9,626 of record QWOR01000300.1, read on the forward strand.
CCTCGTAGTCGAGAGACTCCGTTCGCTTCCCCGCAGTCAGCTCACGCACGGTCCCCAGAAACAAGACCACGGCTCCCGCCTGATGCGACCGGACCTTCTCAACCACAGCTGTGTGATCGATGGCCGTCTGTGTGAGTTCGACCGTGCGTTGAGGTGAAGGCATCTTTCAGAGGTTCCTGACGGACATGTTCATCGGTGTCAGCGTCATCAGTCTGGCAACGAAGTTTCGAAGTCTCAATCCCACACGATCGACCGGAAGGCGATGAGTGCATCACAACAATGACTAAAACCGATGCCTTCTCCCTCTCGCCACAAACTGCTTGAGAAATAGTGGGGATGTTGCTGTCGGGAGAGGGCCGGGGTGAGGGGCTATGCTGTGCCCCCTCACTGCACTTTCGTCATCAGTCAATCCGGCCAGCATTCGAGGCACCCCACGACGGATCTCCACCTCCGCAGTAGCAAAACCTCGTCTCTCTCCAGATACTTCGCATGGCTCACTCATCCATCGCAGAGCCATCGTCAGGAATTGTCTCCATGAAGTTGATTGTTGGACTCGGCAACCCCGGACGCCAGTACGCGGGAACACGACACAACGTCGGTTTTGACGTGCTGCAGGTGCTCGGACAACGACTGGGCGTCGACCGTTGGAAGAGTCAGTTTGAGGCGGATGTCGCCGATGGCCGGATCGGCGATGAACGCGTGCTGCTGTTGGCACCGACCACTTATATGAACCTCAGCGGACGGGCAGTGAAGTCGCACCTCGTCTTTCATAAGGCCACCGCTGCGGATGTACTCGTGATCTGTGACGACTTGAATCTGCCCTCGGGGAAGCTACGTATTCGTGGTTCCGGCACAGCTGGGGGGCAGAAGGGCTTGCAGAATATCGTCGACCAGCTTGGCACGACCCAGGTGCCACGTCTGCGAATCGGGATCGGTCGTCCCAGCGCCCCGATCGATCCGTCCGATTACGTCCTCGGTCGCTTCTCCGCCGAGGAGCGTTCCGGCATCGATACAGCCTGCAAATCCGCAGCTGATGCCGTCGAACTCTGGGTGAAGCAGGGGCTGGCCGTCGCGATGAACAAATTCAATATCGGCGACTTCGAAGGACCGGCGAAGAAATCCCCTCCCCAATCAACTCCAGATCCGCCGCCAACTTAACCGCGAACCTGCCAGACAAGTCCCTTGTCCCACTTCCCGCAGCCATGTCTTTGACATCGGCCTCGGAAAACAGCAAGATACCCTCTCCGGGCGATTAGCTCAGTTGGTTAGAGCGCCACTCTTACACAGTGGATGTCGTGGGTTCGAGTCCCTCATCGCCCACTACCCGGCTAGGTGAAACACTGGTTTTCCAGTGATTTTCCTTGCCGGGTGTTTTTGTTTGCGAGTCCCTGCGAGGTCGTACGGACGGTTGCTGCGTCGGATTCTGCGTCGGATTTTCGATACCCGACGCACGCTCAAAATCTTCTTCCGTTGTTTGCAGATAGTGCCGTTGAGCCACAGAGATCGAATTGCCGATCCAGTCGCATACCGCCTTGATGGGATGAATCTTGGCGAGATCGGTTTCACAGCTGGCCCGGAGATTGTGAAACAACTTCGGCCAGGGCTTCACGCCTGCCCGGTTGATGATCTTGAGCAGTCTCGTTCGTAGGTTTATGTTGGAATCCCGGTAGCGAGTGATAGCGAACTCGCTCTTGTCTCCGTTCAGTTCATAAGCTTCTTCCAAGTAGGGGCGCAGCTCCGGGAAGATCGGGACTACCCGCATGGCTCCGCCTTCGTGATGCTCAGTCTTGCTTGATCGGACGGTCATCCGGGACCGCTCCCAGTTCACGTCCTCCCAGCGAAGGGCGAGATGCTCGCTGGGACAACGCAGCCCGGCAAACCGGCTCAGTGCGAACAGGAGACGCCATTCCGCGTCCGGGCAGGCGTCCAGAACCGCTGTGGCTGTTGCTTGGGTGATATACGCCTGCCGCTCCTGATTGCCGCCCGTGGTGGTGGGAATATCGCGTTGCTTGAACGGATTGGATTCGATCAGTTCCCGGTCGAGAGCGTCGGCGAATAACTGTTTGGCCACTCCGCAGGTCCGCCGGACAGTGTTCTCTGCCAACCCCTTACCGATCAGGTATTGCCGGAACCCCTTGGCAGTTGACTTGGTGATGGAACGAAGCGATGCGGTTCCCTCGAAGTAGGTCAGCAAATGCTTCCGTGTCCGCTTCCAGACCGTCTTCGTGGATGGCTTGGCGTCGTTCCGGCTGTCGATGTATTCCTCGATAAATGCTTCCAGACTGGATGATCCTCGCGAAGCAACCAGCCCCACGCTGGACAGCTTCGAGAAAAGAACCGGCTCCAGCTTCCGGACGTATTGGGCGGTTTCTGGCTCAACGGGTAGCTTCGAGATCACGCCGATCAGCAGCTTTTCGATATGCACCTTCAACGTCGCGGCGTTCTTAGCTGTCATCTTGCCGAGATAGACTGTCTTCCTGATTCCCGTGGGGTCGGTGAATTGGAGCTTCCGCAGTCCCTTGGCATCGGTCGAGATACTGGCCATCGGTTACTTCCCCTCTTTGACGGGCTTACGCCCGAGTGTGATCGTCAGTTGTAGACATTCCCCCAAGGCGTTCATGGCTTCCATCGAAAGCCCACGCTGGCCCAAATAGAACTTGCTGAGGGTTGATTCGCTGATGCCGGTTTCTTTCATGATGCGGTAGCGGGTCAGGCCGGAATCGTCGATGGCCTGACGCAGTTGGTCGGTCAGCAGACCGATAGGTTTCTTCGACATGGTGGGGTCCTTGAATGCTAGTCGTAAGGAATAGTAATGAGCTCGGTTTATGGATGGAAGGGGATCTCGATCGATTCTGCCTGTTGTTGCGTCTACGTCTACGGAATCGCTCAAACCCGAAGGGTTTTGGGGCTACCGTAGACGGGCGATAGTTGAAACCGTCGAGTCGGCTGGCCGGGCTGACCTTTGGGCGATGATATCCAAGTCCCTACACCAGCATTCACGAGTGATTGTAAAGCCTGTTCAGCGTCACCTGGTTCCTTCAGCCAACGGCAACCTTGCTGAACATCGCGGGGCGTTACTGGATGTCCCTTGCGCTCGATCCATTCGGCCAATCGACGTTGGTCGCGTTCAGCCTCGGTTTCGGAAAGCATCGCATAAACCCGGCGGGCTTCGTGTTTGAACCACTCTGTCAGCTGGATTGCTGCGGTCATGCTGGTAGCGTCGATCTCGACTTGATCGATCAGCTTTGGATCACCGGCGACGAAGCGAACAAGGTGGAAGATGAGTGCCAGCCTTCCGGCGTATTCTTCCAGCTTAGACCATGCTGCCGACAGGTCGCCGGAGAGTTCTGCCTGTTCCGTGGCATTCCGGTTGTAGAACTCGACGAAGGACTTCTTGGCGTCTGGCGATAGTTGAAAGACGAATGGCTTCGGCTCTCCACATTCCGACTCACCATCAAACCGCAGGTCAAACAGCCCGTTGATGAGTTGGGCGTATGCCGCTTCCTGATCCGGGGATATGGCGGTCTCGGTCCACTGCTTCGCAACTCGTGGCGGATAGCTCATCAGCAGACGGGCTGCCATTCCGTTTTCTCGATGCTCGGTTCCCAATGCCTTTCGAAGGATGCATGGTTGAATCCCGCCGGTTACGCACATGGCCGCATTCGGCACGCTGAGTGTCTTCGGCTGGCCGGTCTTGCGGTCGACAATGATTGACTCTGCGTTGAACATCGAAAGCCACTGGGAAGAATCGCTCCCTTTCGCGCTGGAATATTTGTCGAACGAACCAAACCAACCGGCCAGCTCATCAACCGCCAGCAGCAGCCCTCGCGGATTGCCGACCAAGAGCGGGGCGACTGCTTCGATGGTCGTGTCTGACACGATGAATCGTCCCGCCTTCGGCTCAATCGGCTTCCGGGGAGGTTCATCGGAAGAGTTCTTGGACCGCTTCCATTCCGTCAACCTCTTCTCATAGAACTGCAGCAATGTCTGATGCTCGCGTTCAGCTTCCGCGTTCTGAGAAAATGAACGGTGCTGCCGATCTTTCACGGGCTTAAGCGCGGCTCGGAACGCAGGGGTCTTGGCGGTTCCCGATTCGCCGATGACAGCTGTCCAGATGATCGGCGGAACAAGCCAGCCAGACTTCAATTCAAGCCGGGCTGTATTCCCTATTGCAGCCCCGCAAACTGAGAGTGTGGGCAATGCCAAAAAGCTTGGATCGCATCCAATGGCCTTGGCAGCTGCCGCAACGAATCCCGCCAGTGGCTCGGGGAGGTACTCGACCGGGAACGGGATGAACTTACTCATCGAAGGCAAACGGGCGGCATCACTTTTTAGCGGTTCCACGGCATCAGCCAAGGCTTCAATCTCTTGTTTCAATTTCGCCGCATCGACTCCAACTCGTGAGGCCACCCAGTCGAAGATATCCCCTTTGTCCGGGAGGTCCGGCAACTCGACCACTTTCACGACTGCAGGTGGATCGAGATTCATCAAGATTCCCGCGACTGCATCCGCATATTTCCGCCCCGGTACATCGTTGTCCGGGAGGATGACGACTTCCTTCCCTGCCAGCGGGGTCCAGTCGGTCTTCCCCGGCGACTGGGAGGGGAGGTTCGGGAATCGTAATTGGCCGCAAGGGATGGCAATGGCGTTAGCCGAATTCGGTTATCTGTGAGATGAAGTATCAAAACGAAGAGCCGATTCGATTGCGCGAGACTCTCCAGGTCGGTTGCTCGGCGTTTCTGAAGCTGGCGGTCGAAGCTAGCCCCCGGACGGGTCGCGAATCGAGTCGTGTACGATCCTCACCACAGCGGCCAATGAGTTCATGCCACCGCTTCACAACCGTATGCCTGTGATCCTCTCCCCGGAAGAATACGGAGCGTGGATCGATCCCGAGCTAACCGAGCCGGAACAGCTGTTGCCGATGCTCGACCAATATCCCGGCGATGAGATGGCAGAGCATTCTGTCTCAACTCTGGTCGGGTCGGAACGACTCACCGGAACTCATTGTGCCGTGTCAGTAAATGAACGACTCGGCGGGGAAGGAATATGCGATATGAGATTCAACAGATTACTTCGAGTGTGCCCGAACGTAGGCACGTTGCGTTGTGTGTAGCGGGATGACTTTTCAGCACGCACAAACCGATTTGTGTATTACGAAGTGAGGTTTCGCCATTCACAAGCGATTTTGCGGATGGCCTATGAGCCACAAGGGGACGGCGGAAGATCGTCAGAGCCTCACTCTCTCGCTCCTCGATGACCTACTGACCTGCTTCTCTCAGCAATCGCTTAATGGCTTCCGCCTTGTCAGCATTCGAAAGCGGAAGCCCGGCAATCATCATCAGCGATTCTGTAAGGCGGTCGCATCCCGGTTTACGTTCAGACAGAATTGCGTCGGATTCTGCGTCAGTCGCAATTGCCAGTTGACCTAAAGCATTGTCAGGTAAGCAGGTTGCGGAATCTGTTTCGAGTCCCTCATCCACCTCCGCGCGAAGCTCAAGGATCTGTACTGGAAGGACGGAAAACCCGCAGTCGGAGCCATGACGTTCTGGGAAGATACGCCGCGTACCTGTACTTGCCAAGGCTCAAGAATCGCGACTCGTTAGTCCATGCGATCAAAACTGGGGCCGCCTCGAAGGATGTTAAGCCCTGTCGAAAATGGTGGCGTTTCCCGGGGTGAAAATGTCAGCACACCACGCCTTCAGCCGAGATGTCTCGGAATGCGTCATTGATGACCTTCCCGACGCCGGTGCATTCGATGATGACATCTAGCTTAAATCCCACGTCGGCGACTTTTCGTGACTCGTAGGTTGCGAGAAGAGGGCGCACATGAGTTCCGGCTCTGACCTCGACCGCCCCGATCTAGCGCGGGGACCTCCAATTCTCACTGTATATCAATCACCGCGTGAGTAGGTCAGTCGGACATGCTCCCCGTTACGAGCACCTCCTGAGGCTTCCAGAAGGCACACTGGCAAACAGAAAGGTCTGATTATCGAGCCTTGGCCTCGACGATGCTTGGTTCGAGCGGTATGCCAGGAATTCAGAGTAATCCGTACGTCTTTATCGCATACGAATGTTGAATTTGCCCACGTTGTTACGTCATGAGACAGGAGTTTTCCATGATTCTTCGCACGGTAAACGGCCATATTTGAAGCACATGTGACACTTTGGAGCTGCACTGTTCGAAGAGGGAACTCCCTAAGAACTTCGAACAAAACCACCAGCAACTGTGTGCTGCCTGCAACCGGTCAAGCGAGTGGCCGACGGATTCGAGACCGATATGTAGGCGTTTCAGATCAAGGGGCCCAACCGGTCTTCACGGGTTTCGACATTCCTGCGATATGATTGAAGAGAGTTAATCGGTTTCCATGAAAGTCCGGGCCCCGGCGATCTCCAGAACCAGGATCAGCAGCATGTACATTCAGCATCTTGAGCGACACCGCACGGATCGAATTGGATGGCTGAGAGCCGCTGTGCTGGGGGCAAATGACGGGATCGTCTCCACGGCCAGCCTCGTCGTTGGAGTGGCTGCAGCGAATTCTCAGGCGAATGACGTACTGGTTGCTGGAGTCGCGGGACTCGTCGCGGGTGCCATGTCGATGGCAGCAGGTGAGTACGTTTCGGTCAGCTCACAGTCGGACACCGAGAAGGCCGACCTGGACCGCGAACGAAATGAGCTGGCAACAAACACTGAGTTTGAACTGGATGAGCTGACCGCTGTCTATGTGGGACGAGGCGTCGAGTCCACTCTGGCCAGGCAGGTTGCCAGCCAGATGATGGCACATGATGCACTCGGCATTCACGCACGCGATGAGTTAGGCATCTCTGATCTCTCGACGGCCCGGCCAATACAGGCTGCATTCGCTTCTGCTGGCACGTTTGCGGTCGGAGCGGCCTTACCATTGGTCTCGGCATTGCTGGCCCCCTCTGCGATGCTCATTCCGATTGTCATTACGACATCGATCTTGTTTCTGGCACTACTGGGGGGATTTGGTGCCTATGCGGGAGGTGCTCCTGTCATCAAGGCGGCTGTGCGAGTAACGTTCTGGGGAGTCCTGGCAATGGCTCTGACAGCGGGAGCAGGCGCTCTGTTTGGAGCAGCCGGGTGACAGGAGTCTCGTCGCAGCAAGTCAATTGATGCCAGGACTCAGTTGAGTTGCCGATCTGATGAACCG